>CAXYZP010000104.1:0-5675 GCA_964293175.1 uncultured Sphaerochaeta sp. | reverse complement strand
TGTCTGAGATGCAATACTGCTTATACTTTACAATATCATCAGGGAATATTGTCGAGTAGTGGCCATCTTCCAGGCAACGGCCAACGGAAACGGTTATCGTTTCAACAGCTGGGCCATCCACTGCTGTGTACCTCTTGTTTCTCTTCCGCGAGAATGAAAGCTCAAGCGGGCCGAGGCATGTGCGGCACAGCATCTTGCCATTGCCTTGTCTCAAGGATGGATGGGAACTCTCTTGAACTTAAGCCGGGCCGGTGTTACTGTTTTCATGTGTTGTTATGAAGAGGAAGCTTTATGCCGTCAAACAATGGGCTTCCTCTTCTATTTTCTCCTTTAGGGATCTTCTCCCTGTTCTTACACCATTAAAACACAGTTCCACTCATACGGGAATATTTCATTTGAGAGAAGAATGGGATTTATCTATTTCGGGCCAGTAAATGCTTTACCTCACTTTCGGCAGTAAAGGATTCCCCGAATCTCGAATAACTAAAATCCAGCCCTAGAATCCATCTTCAACTTGACATTTCACCTCTACATCCTGACATTTCTCCATTTTTCGGGAGCTTGAGGTCAAGATTACCTGGCTGAACCAAGCATTATCACTACCGTATCCCTCCTTTGGGCATGTCGGATGACCACCTCTGAACGGGTGGTTTTTGGAATGTTTGATATGAGGGTCAGTTGTTCTCGTAGCCTGCTCATAGCCTCCTGTCAAAGGCTTTCAGGTAATCGGGCCCAAGAAAGTACAGAACCTTGATCACCTCGGGGGGAAGGGAGTTTCGTATCAGCAGCCGCTCCCCCCCGGGCATGGTGACCGAGTTCGTGCCCAGTTGCTCAAACAGCACAAAGACCTTCTTCAGAGTTGGCTTGGCATTGTCCTTGTAATCGGCAGGACCCGCATCCTGGATATGGATTGTCTCGTTCTTCTTTGCAAGGGCCTCCCTCAGCTGATTCTCCAATATCGCATAGACCATTAGCGTGAAGCACATGACGAAGCTCAAGGCCTCTATGCGACCGGGACTCTTGAGAAAGACGGGGGTGAGACGGAGAGTCCCGTCCTTCAGAAACCTAAATCCCCGCTCCACTTTTCCTTGTTGCTTATACACTTGCAAGATATCCTCGTCCGTCAGGGTGAGGTCGTTGGTGGCAAGCATGAATTTTCCCAACGGCCTGCAAGCCTCCTCAAAGGCCAAGGGATCCTTGGCAAAGGTGACGATGACTGAGAATACTTCCGACTCCTCCCCCTTCTTCGGCCTGCCCCTCTTGCCATTCGCCTTCACCGACTTGGAACTGATCTCAGGCTCCATTGCCTTCAGCAAAGGCCACTTGGCTATCAGGCTCCTTGCTTTCGACAAGGCGTCCGGCTCGCACTTGAACGTTTCGGCCTTCAGATGATAAGCCTCTGCACTGGCTGCCTTCTGATGCTTTTCCTGTTTCTTCTGCAGGGTCTTTTCCTGTAGCTTGTACATCTGCTGGCTATGGACAAGGACCCATCTCTGCTCAACATCCCCATAGGAAGAGGGAAAACCGTACAACTTGTACCCTTCTGCCTGGGAATCTACAAAGGGAAGGTCGGGCATCTCCTGGTACCGCCTCACCTCTTTCAGCTTGTCCTGTGCATGGGTGACCCATTTCCCATCGAAAGAGGTGATGTTGGCCTTGGTATAGAAGGAACTGTCTGCAATGAAGATGCTTTCAGCCACTTCATCGGCACCCAGGGCCTCTGCCAGCGCCTTCATGCCTTCTATGATCGTCAGGTTGTCACTGGAGTTTCCGTCCAGAGCCTTCATTGCCACAGGTATGCCCTGGGCATTGACGATCATCATCAGCGCCCAGCGCTTGAGGTCTGTCCGCATATCCTTCGGGTGGCCGAAATTGATGTTGATGCAGGACGGACTGTCCTCCACTCCATAGTATTCCCCAGCCACTGAAAAGTTGGTGGTATCCACATGGAGATGCGTCAGATCAAGGTTTGTCTGACTCCTGAGGTGTTGCAGCACCAGGGAGAAAAGCTTGCTTACCCCAAATTTCTTGATTGCATCCAGCGTTTCGCCCATCGCATCCTCGTTAAGATGTTCAGGCCTGACACTGGGGCCGAATATCATCTCCACATCCAGATCCTCAACAAGATTCTTGTACAGGTAAAGGGGGGTACGGGAGGTGAGGCAATCACACACGAAGAGCAGCAGGCACTGGGCGTGGGAAACGAAGAAATGGCGTTTCTTAGGGAGGTGGAAGTCAAAGAACTCGAAGAGCCTATATTTCTTGAAGAAGGCGGAAAGGATCGGATAATGCCTGAAGGAAAGATGCTTGCTATGCAGTGGCTGAATGATCTTTTTTTTCACGGAAAGGGACCTCCAAAAATGGTTCAACTACTTACAGAATAAGCATATAAAGTCATTTTTGTCAAGGTTTAAACCCTTTATATATAACAAATTAAGCCATATTTATAATAAATAAATAGCACAATTTTATCATGAACAAATGCAAAACTACTGAGTTCAAGGAACACGAAAAATCCCCCTGGAACCAGAGGGAGAACTAGAGTAGCAAGGCGAGTTTTAGGTTAATTCAAAAAAGTTGGAATCCTTACTGCCGAAAGTGAGCTCCACGCTTCCCTCTATTGCTTCCTGCCCACCGTATTTTTCTCAATCCTCCAGAACCTGGAATAACATCTCCTGAATCTGGGCGGTACAGCAAGATTTTTTGCAATTCCCTGTAGGATTCATCATCAAATAACTCGTGAATCTGTTTGGTGAATATACTTGTTTCGATGAATTCCATGTAATTATTATACGTCAATGACGTACTATTGTCAATGAACAATGAAGCTATCGACCGCCATTGACCAATATATTCTCCTCGTGTTGTCGCATACTTTTATAATCAGTACTGTAGCTTAGCCAGGCAGGAGCTACCATGATCGAAGAATCCTACTTCACAAACTTATTGTTCATAAAGAAGAGGTGGATTTGCTACCCGGTACCTGCTTTCTCCGGTTTTTGGCTTCTTTCACAGCACTGTTCCCAAGCCCAACGATGGTGGTGAATGTCATTTCAACGATGATGGCGTATTCTACTCCTAGAGGATTTCTGCTGACCCGTTGCTTTGCTTCAGGCTGCATCAAGAGGATTGGAGTCCAGTGGCGATTTCTGGCCAACCCTGTGTTGTGGATTTATTGGAAATCCTTCCTGGTACCTCGAATCCCCAAATCATTCTCTCAGTGCCCTAATTTAGGACTTTTTGTGGATAATGTGGCAGTTGTTCCTGGTACCGCTAATAAAATATCGATTTATACGTGAATTTCCAGCAAACCGGTAAACGGTTTGAAAATATTACAACTATTTCATAGGTTCCGACCACTATCCGAGGAGAGCATAATCGCTTGTCTAGCTAGCCTTCATCGGATATTTTCACAGTTGTAGACTTCTTGTTTTTGCTTCCCTTGGGTCTTCCTGGTTTCCTTTTTTCCTGACCAGCAGGTCCGACAGTCTTCACACTGCCTTTCGGGCGGCCTGGTTTCCGTTTAGGTCCCGCTGGTGCATTGTCCTTGGCCTTGGCAGGTCGACCCCTCTTCCTGGATTCCTGCTTGTCATGGCTTGGCTTTACCCTGACCTGACTGTTCATGCTGCTTGAGCGGCGGTTGTTCACATCTGTTGCAATCGAATCAAAATCGGATGGAATGATATCATACAAGCCAAGGAGCTCCTTGGCCCTTGAACTCTCATCATGGATCGCAGTGTATGTGCCGTTGGGAAGCAGGATGAGTTCAATCCTGTCCAGTTCACGAACCATCTGGTTTGTGGCATACCCAATGGTCTTGCAGGTTTGCATGATTTCACTGCGAATAATCGCCGCTATGAAACAGGCACAGAACTTGTTCTGGATGCTTGGAGTGGAATGCACTCTTGTGACATCATACCCCAGCTGGCTCTTGAGTATCGCATATTGGGTCTCGGAAGCATCCCTGAGATGATAGATTCTGTCCACTTCCTCCGGTCCGAAATCTTCTGAGGAAGCAATGCTGCAGAAACCCTTCAGATCGACATCCTTCTGCCATTTCCTGTAATCGTGCACTACTGAAAGGGTCTCGCCTTCCCCTCTGAGGGAAATATACTTGGCCAGGGGGCGAGGAACGACCGGTTTTTTCTTTTTTTGTATAGCCAACTGTATTTCTTTGGTTGCTTTCTGTATCTTTGCAATAAGCGCAAGGGCCCGTTGGGAACCATTGGAAGCATCAAAGAAGAGATTGATGAAGGCCTCTTCGGGATGCTGGCCAAAGAGCTGCCTTTTTTCCGACAGGGCGAACAGGCCTTTTTCACCTACTGCATAGGGGACGCGCCATCGTATTGTCTCACTATGCTCTGCGACCATCTGTGTATGGCCGAAGGTATCGGAGTGCAGCATGACCACATAGGGATATCCTAGCCTGTCGAGTAGCTCAAACACCTCATGGGTGCAGAAGGCCCTGTCAAGGATGACGCCTTCAATCTGAATCCCATGGGAGGAGAGCAGCGTGGCCATCTTCTGGAAGGCCTTGGAATCGACCTTGCCCCCATTGGAGAGCGTATAGGTGATCGGACTGCCATCATCTGCATTTACTGCATACATATAGCTTATGATATTGGTATTCTTTCCGGATTTGGCATGGCCTTTCTCTGCAAGCGTACAGGATACAGCATCACAATCGTTGTTGCTGCCATCGATGCTGACCCATGCCTTGGTAATGCCTCGCCTCTTGCATGCATCAAGCCACTGCGACCTGAAAGCCGCGTTGTCGTTCTCAGTGATCTTCTTCTGGAAGAAGTCGGAGAGCCACGAGTCACTGGGACAATCCTTTGAGAAGAGCACATGCTGTGCCATCCTATCAGGGAAATGCATGGATACATCAGATTGCTCGAGTATGGAATACATCGCATAGTCCATGAGGATGTTGCCATGCAAGGGACCATAGGCATCATGGGTAATCTGGTACAGGCCGGTCTCATAGCCGATGCCAAGGGTGAGGGCATAGAGGCCTGCATGAAGGATATGCTCAGGAAGCTTGTCCGGACCATACTGCTCAGCCCAGAGGTTGGGAAAGAGATACTTGAAGGTGTCGTTGGGGTGCATCATGGTCTCGCTTGTCGCACGGCCGATGACTTTTCGTTTGCTTTTCCTTACTGGGGTATCCCCCGAAATGAACACGAATACTCTTCCGTCGCTCTTGTTGATGTAGGATCCTGCAGGTTGCGGGATCTCTTTCAATTCCCAATAAATATGTGCCATAAAACCCTCCAAGTAATGATTACCGATGGTAACCATTATTATAGAGTTTATATGCCAATTAATCAAGCATTTTATACAAATATTATCTTGATACAAGCAAGATATTTACACTGAAATATTGAGAAAATAAATTGGGCAATTTAATTGAAGGCGTGTACCGATTTATGGGTAATTCACGTGTATAGTACAAGCACAGTCCGAATGGGACTTGTATGAAGATTATAAGAAATTCCAAAAGGTAATCCATTGAACAAAAAATAGCGCTATTCGCAGAGCAAAAATAAAACCCTCCACCATGGAGGGCTTCTTGGTTACTCAGGGTATTTCTTCGGTTATTCCCCTTCTTCACCACCACAACTACATAGTATCACTGAAAATTATAGGTGTCAATTTTTCTTTACAATAATATC
>CAXYZP010000103.1:0-5686 GCA_964293175.1 uncultured Sphaerochaeta sp. | reverse complement strand
AAAGAAAATGCTGCTCTTCTGCCCATCAGGAGAATCAAACTCTACGGGGAAGCGACTTATACCCACGACCATCGTCACTTTCTTTATAACATTGGTCTTAGCATGTGGAATGGCAATGCCATTGCCTATGCCTGTAGAGCCCAGGCTTTCGCGGTTGAGCACAGCTTCTAACATGTCCTCAAACTGCTGATTAGAGTATCCTTTGGCTTTCGCCACAACTTCAACAAGTTCAGTAATTATTCCCTGCTTGTCACTTGCAGTAAGGGGAACTTTGACCAAATCTTTGTCTAAAACATCCAGTAAAATCATGTACTGCTCCTTACGCTTCGAATTCAAGCCAGATATCGTCATCGTCACGAACCACCAAAACAGGGCAAGGTGACGTACGCATCATCCTATCAGTCTCACTGGAAAGCTCTTCTCGTCTTGAACGGATATCGGTGATACCCCCAAGTACCAGAAGATCGGCATTCAGCTCTTTGAGCAACTGCCTCACCATCACATGGGAGGCCCCTTCCAACTTGACAGTTTCAATTTCCAATTGCAACTGTGCCGCCAGCTTGGCGACATGCCGCAAATATCGGTCCGCATCGGCTTGCAGATCACGCTGGTACTCATCACGCTCTATAGCGACAAAAATACCGGCCTTCACCAACTCGCTGAGAGCTTTCGTATTCACCACATAGACTGCTGTCAGTTTGGCTCCATGTTGGGCAGCCATCTTGATAGCATACATTGCAGCGGTCATCGAACTCTCAGATCCGTCCAGATACACAACGATATCCTTAAACGGGACTCCCATGCGAACCTCCTTTTTCCATCGTATCATTTACTACGACGGCAGTCATCCTATTCAGCTTAGGATCAACGGCAATTTGTGCCTGTTCCATCCTGTCCTTGACCACTTTAAGCAGGATGAAGTTCTCCCTCTCCTGCTCTTCAATGCGTCCGCGCATCCAATTAATGGTCTCAAGGTTATCAGGAATTACTATTTTTTCCAGTGCATTTACCTTGCGAATGGTCTTTTTAACCTCACGCGCAAGGCGCATGATTGAGACCTTCAACTCAGCAAGACGCCCCATCAGGCTCAAGGTAGTGCGATAGCGATCTATCGACAGCTCGGCTAGAATGCTGGTGCCTTCACTGCTAAAATAAGGGCTGTTGTCGGTAAAGGTGGTATCGACCTTAGGTAAGGTCACCCCCATTACCCTTCGTTTACTCAATTCAATGGAATAGTCGATGTTGACAGCACCACTGAGATTGCCCACCCTCAGACGCCCCATCTTCATGATGGCATCGCTTAGGGAGGCCTCAGCTTCCTTGAGGGACTGAACAACCCTGCTTTCGTAGTCAACGGCCTGGTCTACCAAAGTCAGCAGTTCGGCTACAAGAATCGAACGCTTCTGGTCTAACAGCTCATACCCCAATTGGGCAAACTTCAGGTCATCAGCCAACTTGAGCAAGTTGCTCCGTGTAGGAGCAAGAGTGGTATTCACACTTCCTCCTATTTGCCGTAGTGCTCGGCTATCTCCTCATCGGTAAGACGCTGCAACTCCTCCGAAGGAAGTATACTTAGAGCCTCCCATCCGATGTCGAGAGTCTGTTCAATGCTGCGGTCTTCGGTAAAACTCTGATTCACAAACTTGTGTTCAAAGAAATTACCAAACTCCAAATATTTCTGGTCAAGGGAGGTGAGTTCCTCTTCTCCAATTACGGAAGCAAGGTTCTGCACATCCTTTACATGGCTGTAGGACGCAAAGAGCTGGTTCGCCAAGTGCGGATGATCAGAACGGGTCATACCCTCTCCGATACCGTCTTTCATAAGACGTGACAAGGAGGGAAGACAATTGATAGGCGGATAGATACCACGAGCCTGCATCGAACGATCAAATACTATCTGACCTTCGGTGATGTATCCCGTAAGGTCGGGAACAGGATGGCTGATATCATCGTTGGGCATCGTGAGGATCGGCAACTGGGTGATGGACCCTCCCCTTCCTGTTATCTTGCCTGAGCGTTCGTACAATTCGGCAAGGTTGGAATAGAGATATCCGGGATATCCTTTTCTTGAAGGAATTTCTCCACGTAACGTCCCAATCTCACGGAGGGCCTCACAGTAGTTGGTCATGTCAGTCATGATGACCAGAACCTGTTTACCTTTGTCAAAAGCCAAGTGTTCGGCAAGCGTGAGAGCCGTCTTAGGTGTGATGGTCCTCTCGATGGAGGGGTCATCGGCAAGGGAGAGAAATAGCGCTACATTGTCCAGCACTCCTGACTCTTCGAAGCTGTCGATAAAGTATTTGGCAACGTCATGTTTGACACCCATAGCTGCAAACACAATGCAGAAATCCCCGCTACTTCCCCGAACCTTGGCCTGGCGAGCGATCTGGGCTGCCAATTTGTTATGGTCTAGACCGTTTCCACTGAATATAGGAACCTTCTGGCCCTGGATAAGGGTTGTCATTCCATCGATGACTGAGATTCCTGTCTGGATGAAGTCCCTAGGGTACTCACGAGCTGTAGGATTGATGGGCTCACCATTCACATCCTTTTCAACGGCTCCTTGGGGTATGGCAGAACCGTCGCGGCTCTTGCCCAATCCGTTCATGACACGACCTAGCATCTGTTCTGAAACCGGCAGCGTCAGGGGCTCGCCCATGAAACGCATTCCGGTATCAGGCAGGTTCAAGCCATCAGTGCCTTCAAATACCTGTACGACAACAACCTCATCGCTGGTCTCCAGCACTTGTCCGGAACGATGACTCCCATCGGGAGCTGTAATTTCAACAAGCTCGCCATATCCCACAGGGTGGGTATTTCTCATATACACAAGCGGACCGTCGATACGGGAAGTACCTCGGTACTCCCTCCCTGACAACAGATGACGGTCGGTATGCACAAGCAACGATTCTTCTTTAGTCCTCATAGATTCCCCCAAGCTGGTCGATAGAGCGCTCGAGGCGCAGTTGCAACTTGTCAAATGCTACCAAGTCATCATTATCAATAGTCAGACGCATCCTTGCAATCTCCTGAACTACTTTCAGACGCCTGATCTTGACCATCGGCACACCCTTGGAAATTGCTTCAGACCCCTTCTGGTAATAGGCCAGAATGATGTCAAGCATCCTTACCTGCTTGCCTACAGAACAGAATCGGTCGACCTCGTCGAACGCATTCTGTTGAAGAAAAGCAGTTTTAAACAGAGAACAAACCTCAAGGATAAAGTTCTGGCTATCGGGAAGCGCATCAGGACCGACCAGCTTGACGATCTGCTGTAAGCGCACTTCCTTCTGCAAAAGCTCCATGATACGTTGTCTGTTTGTATGCCACGTACCTTCACTGTGCTGGCTCCACCAAGGTTGTACCTCACTGAGATACTCGGTATAGGAGTCTGTCCAGCTTATCGCAGGATAGTGACGGCTGCTGGCCAAAGAGCGGTCCAATCCCCAGAAACAACGGACAAACCGTTTGGTATGCTGGGTCACCGGCTCAGAAAAGTCCCCTCCAGGAGGGCTGACAGCCCCGATAATGGAGACAGAACCCGTATCACCGGAAAGACACTGCATAAAGCCTGCCCGTTCATAGAACTGAGCAATTCTTGTGGGAAGATAGGCGGGGAAGCCCTCTTCAGCAGGCATCTCCTCCATACGTCCGCTCAGCTCTCTGAGAGCTTCTGCCCAACGGCTGGTGGAGTCTGCCATAATGGCTACATGATACCCCTGGTCTCGATAGTACTCTGCCATGGTGATACCTGTATAAATACTCGCCTCACGAGCCGAAACCGGCATGTTGGAGGTGTTTGCTATCAAAAGGGTACGTTCCATCAGCGACTGGCCCGTACGGGGGTCGATGAGCAGGGGAAATTCCCTGAGAACGTCAGTCATTTCATTTCCACGTTCTCCGCATCCAATATAGACGATGATATCAGCATCACACCACTGTGCGATGGAGTGCTGGGTCATGGTCTTGCCTGTACCAAATCCACCGGGGATAGCTACAGTACCGCCTTTGGCCAAGGGGAAGAGGGTATCGATAACCCTCAGGCCGGTGATCAGCGGTTGTTTCAAGGGGAGGCGGTCGTGCACAGGACGAGGAACTCTGATCGGCCAACGTTGGACCATCGTCAGTTTTTCCTCTCTGCCGTCAGGATGCACTACTGTTGCAATGACATCTTCAACGGTGTAGTCACCTGCAGAAGCTATCTTAGCAACTACGCACTCTTCGATGGAAGGAGGGACCATGATCTTATGCATGACCCTCTCGGTCTCAAGTACTTCACCAAGGGCCATACCCTTAGTCAAGTTTGCACCGATTTCAACAGTGGGCACAAAAGACCATTTCTTTTCGTGATCCAAAGCAGGGAACGTAACACCCCGAGAGATGTAGGCTCCTGAGACGCCCATCAGTTTTTCTAGCGGGCGCTGGATCCCATCATAAATTGTTCCTATCAGCCCAGGTCCCAGCTCAACACTGAGGCTCATGCCACTTCCATAGACATTGTCACCAGGGCATATTCCAGTGGCATCCTCATAGACCTGCACAGTTGCCAACCCATCGTGGAGTTTGACTACCTCGCCTATCAGTTGCTGTTCACCGATCCTGACCATCTCCATCATCGTGGCGTCTGTGACGTCCTTGAGGAGGATGACAGGGCCATTAACCCGTTTGACTTGTCCGACTATTCTGTCTTTCATGTATGTTCCTGAATCATTGTCCTAATTACGCGGTCAAACCGTCTGAGACGGATCTCGACCTGATTGTTGAACGAAACCTTGTCGTCCAACGAAGAGAGTACTACCCCAAGGCTTCTGATAGGCCTGGGATCTAAACTAAGGACAACTTCAGAACCGGTAT
This sequence comes from uncultured Sphaerochaeta sp., assembly GCA_964293175.1. GTDB lineage: Bacteria > Spirochaetota > Spirochaetia > Sphaerochaetales > Sphaerochaetaceae > Sphaerochaeta. The sequence goes on along the minus strand of CAXYZP010000103.1, from coordinate 832 downwards.
GTTTCTTTACCAGTAGAGTAGCTTCCTTAAGATGTTTTTCCGTTACCGGGCATTGATTGCTGGAAGAGACTTTCGCCGCCTTCAGATCAAGACCAAGGGCCGCTTCGGCAATCCAAGAGGAGAGATATGGCTCTATCATCTTGCAATGCATCTTTTCACGGATACGGCGCATGACAGAGAGATAACTCTCGTCTATCTGCCTAAGGGAGGCCTTGCGTTTGACACTGGCCATATTAGCCTGAAGACGCAATTCAACCTGCCTAAGCTTTTGCTGAAACGCCTTCTGTTCGGCCTCAAGCTCCTGATTTGAGCGCTGATGCGCCTCCTCTAGGATCTTTTTAGCCTGGAGATTGGCATCTTCTACAGTTTTGATTGCGCTCTCGTCCGCTTGACGAATAATACCTTCAAGCAGACGATTATCTGTGCCTTCCATAAAAAACCCCCTTTAAAGCGATACACCAATAGCTTGGTTTACCAGTGACCTGAGATCCGTACGCTTTCCATCTCCTCGTGAAGAAGGAATCTCCACTACGAGAGGAAACGATTCGGAAAAGAGATACTGATCAACTGTCGGACGGATCATATTGGCTACAACATCAGTGATGATGATGATGCCATTAGCCCTATCCTCCAGAGCCTTGTTCCAAGCTTGTCGTGCCTGTTCGGCATTTGTCGCCTGCATGCCGAACACACCGACAAGGGAGAACCCTAGTACGGTATCCTCGTCACCGATGACAAAATACTTCATTGTTATGCCTTACCAAGAATCATCAGCGCTGTGATAAATCCAAAGACAACGAGACCTTCTGCAAGGGCAATGAAAATCAAAGCC
>CAXYZP010000102.1:0-5689 GCA_964293175.1 uncultured Sphaerochaeta sp. | reverse complement strand
TAAGCTGTCCAAATAGAGAGAAAACTCCTCTGTCGCATCCTGCATGAAGGGAGTGTGAAAAGCTCCCGAGACCTTCAAAGGAAGGACCCGTCTCGCTCCTCCTGCGATAAGGTATGGTTTTGCCTCTTGGATAGCACTGTCCAAGCCTGCAACGACCACCTGGTTAGGCCCATTGTCATTGGAGGGATAGACACCACCGATAGAGTTGTCTGCAAGTATTTTCTCTACAGTAATAAAGTCCATACCGATGACAGCTGCCATTCCAAGCTTGCCGTGTCTTGCTTCGACTCTTGTTCCCGCTTCAGCCATAAGAAACGATCTCTTCTGTACTAGTGTGAACAAGGTCTCATCACTGATGATACCCCCGCTTGCATATGCTGATAACTCGCCAAGGCTTAGACCGCTGTGACAGGCTATCGTGTAACCAAGCTCTGTGAGCCTTACCTGTGCTGAACGGTTGGCCAGGGTGACTGCAAGCTGAGTGACTTCTGTCCGTTTGAGATCTTCCTCAGTTCCAGTATCGAGTAGGGTATAGAGGTCTGTATGGGTTGCCTCTGAGGCAAGCGCAAAAAGATCCCGTACTTTCTCTGATGCTGCATAGAGGTCAAGAGCCATCTTGGGATATTGTGATCCTTGTCCCGGGTAGAGTGCTATGATAGTTACCATTGAATGAGTGTCCCTCCATAGGTGAGGCCGGCTCCGAATCCTACAAAGAGGATCTTCTGTCCGCTTTTGAGGAGGCCTCTCTCCTCCATTTCCGCTAGGGCAATGGGGATGGAGGCGGCTGAGGTATTTGCATACTTCTCGATGTTCATATAAAAAAGCGCTGGATCGAAGCCGTAGCGTTTGCTACATGCTGCGATGATCCTCTCGTTTGCCTGGTGGGGCACTATCCAGGAGATGTCTTCGATAGTGAGGTCGTTTCGCCCAAGCAGTTCCAAGACGGTGTCCCCGATGGCACGGACTGCGAAGGCGTATACCGCCCTGCCATCCATGGTGATGGTCTTCGTGTCTTGGGTAATCGCTAGGGCTAAGGAGCCCGCACCCTCTGCATGGAGGGTGGAGTCTATGATGCCTTTCTGCTCGTCAGTTTTTTCCAGCAGGACACACCCGGCCCCGTCGCCAAATAGCACACAGGTATTTCGGTCCTCCCAGTTGACCACTTCGGATAGCTTTTCAGAGCCAAACACCAAGGCTTTGGTCATGGATCCGTTCATTATCATGGCTCTGGCAACTTCCAAGGCATAGATGAAGCCGGTACACCCGGCTCCAATGTCAAATGCTGCAGAGCCTTTGATGCCGAGCTTTTCGGCTATGATGCAGGCAGTGGAGGGAAAGCCGTAGTGGTCAGCTGTAGCGGTTGCCACAACAATGCCATCAATACCTTCTTTATGGGTGTCTTTCTTTGCAAAGAGATGTAAAGCTGCTTTGACTGCAAGGTCTGAGCACTTTTCATCTGTCTCTGCTATGTGCCTTTCACGAATGCCGGTGTGGGAATAGATCCATTCGTCGCTGGTGTCGACCTTTTGGGCAAGGTCTCTGTTGGTAACTATCTTTTCAGGTACGTAGAGCCCGACTTCTGAGATATATATAGGTTGTGGAGACTTCACTGTCTTCTCCTTAGGTTCGAAAGGTCTACCCATGGTTGGGCACGATAGTGTATGTATATTACAATATTATGTATTGTGTCAATATTGACACATAAAGTCGATACTGTTATTATTGCCCAAAATCGGTAGCTCCCTATGGAGTGGCCCCATCCCCTTTACGAGGAAGGATCATTAGTATGAATAGTATTGAAAACATGGACCTTGCATCGGTCATAGCTCTTTTTGAAAGGAGCAGCCTTGGCGAAATGGAACTTACCTGCTCGCGTTATTCACTCAAATTCAAGAGACAGGGGGAAGGCTCATATGTAGCACCAGAGCTTGGTACTCCCCAAAATAGGCCAAGAGATAAAGAAATAGTTCTTGAAAAAAAAGACCAGGAAGAGGAAGTGGAAACCATTACCTCTCCTATTGTAGGAACCTTCTACCTTACCCCCGCCCCTGATGCCCCTCCGTATGTGCAGGTGGGAGATATGGTGGAGGAGGGTGGCATCATCTGCACCATCGAGGCGATGAAGATGATGAACCAGCTGCAGACCGACTTCCCTTGTGAGATAGTCTCGGTCCTTGCAAAGCCAGAACAGATGGTTGAGTTCGGACAGCCGCTGTTTACCGTGAGAAGGCGATGATCCGGTCTATCCTCATTGCCAACCGCGGCGAGATAGCGGTCAGGATCATACGAGCTTGTAGGGATTTGAAGATTCGTAGCGTTTTGGTTTACTCCACAGCTGACAAGGATTCCCTTGGGGTCGCTCTTGCCGATGAGGCCATCTGCATAGGACCCCCAGCTACAGATGCAAGCTATTTGAATAAGAAGAACATTATTGCAGCAGCGTGCCTGTCACGCTGTGATGCGATCCATCCTGGGGTGGGGTTTCTCTCGGAGAACGCCGACTTCGCCCGCGATGTCGAGCATGCCGGCCTTATCTTCATAGGGCCGAAGAGCGAGACTATCGCCCTGTTGGGCAACAAGGTTACCGCTCGGGCCACAGCCCTTGCATGCAAGCTTCCCATAACCCCCGGTAGCAGTGAGGAGATCAAGGACCTCGATGATGCCCTCGCTACAGCTGAGCACATCGGGTATCCCATCATCCTCAAGGCCGCCTGTGGAGGCGGAGGGCGGGGGATGCGCATAGTCTATGAGAAAAAAGCCCTTTCTAATGCTCTGCAGATAGCCAAGAAAGAGGCCCTGGCCTTTTTTGGTGACGCTTCTGTGCATATGGAACGCTACTTGGAGAACCCCAGGCACCTGGAGATCCAGTTGCTTGCCGATGGTCAGGGTACAGTCGTTCATCTTGGTGAACGTGACTGCTCCGTACAGAAGAACCACCAAAAACTCCTTGAAGAGAGCCCCTCTCCCATCCTGAGTGAAGAGATGAGGAGTCGTATGTGTTCAGACTCGGTCAAGTTGTTTGAAAAGCTTGGCTACCGGGGTGCAGGAACGGTTGAGTACCTTGTGGAAGGGGACAACTACTACTTCATGGAGGTTAATGCCCGCCTACAGGTCGAGCACCCTGTCAGTGAATTGGTCAGCAGTCTGGACCTGGTAAAGGCTCAGATAGAGATTGCCTCGGGTAAGAAGCTGACCATTACTCAAGAAGATGTAGAGCTCAAAGGCTACGCCCTTGAGTGCCGGATAAATGGAAAAAACGCTGGAACTATTACAGAACTAAACTTTCCCTTGGGCCCTCATGTGCGTATTGACTCCCACTTGGTTGCCAACTCTGTGCTCAGCCCGTACTATGATCCGCTTATCGCCAAGATCATCGTCCATACTCCCGATAGGGACCAAGGCCTTGCCACAATGCTCAGAGCTCTTTCTGAAGTGTGCATCGAGGGCATTGAGACAAACCTGGAAGAGCAGAAACTGCTCATAAGCTCGGTTGAGTTTGGATCCGGACGCTTCGGTACTGACCTGTACGTGAAGCTCTGGGAAAAACAGGAGAATAAAACTCATGGAAAATAAGACTAAGAAACTCTGTCCCCAATGTCAGAAAGACGTTGTGTTGGACAACCATAAAATATGTCCTTACTGTAATTTCTACTTTCCCCTTACCCCCCAGGAGCGCCTTGCAATTTTTGCAGATGAAGGCTCATTCGTGGAGATGGCTGAAGGGATGCGGTCGGTGAATCCCATCGCCCTTGCCGGCTATGAAGACAAGCTTAAAGAGAATCAAAAGAAATCTTCCCTCAGTGATGCTGTGAGCATCGGAAAGTGCCGTATTGAGGGCCAGAAAGCCATCGTCGGTATTATGAGTTTTGCCTTCATGGGAGGAAGCATGGGTTCTGTGGTAGGGGAGAAAATTACCCAAGCCATGATAGAAGGCTGCCTACAGAGGGCTCCGGTCATTCTTTTTACCGCAAGCGGTGGAGCCAGGATGCAGGAGGGGATTTTCTCCCTGATGCAGATGGCGAAAACGGCCAGTGCGGCTGCCCTTTTGGAAGAGACCAGAACTCCTCTTTTTATTGTGCTTACCAATCCCACAACCGGTGGGGTTACCGCTTCCTTTGCCATGCTCGGGGATGTCATCTTGGCAGAACCGGGGGCGGTCATTGGCTTTGCTGGTCCCCGTGTCATAGAAGGAACGATCAGGGAGAAGCTTCCTGAAGGGTTCCAGCGTTCGGAGTTCCAGATGCAACGAGGGTTTGTGGATATGATCGTAGAGCGAGACAAGCTCAGGAGCACACTCTCCACCCTTATCAGGACCCATACAAGGAGTACATCCGATGAGTGATACTAAGAAAGACGTTACCCTTCTTAAGAGTACCCTTGAGAGAATAGAGACCATCGTTTCCAGTGATGAAAATATCAAATCATCTTGGGACTGCGTGCTGCTGTCCCGCCAGCAGGGCCGTACCGGAACCAAGCAGTATATAAAACTTATGTGTGATGACTTTATGGAGATGCATGGGGACCGTCTCTATGGCGATGACCCTGCCATGGTTGGGGGTATCGGGACCATAGGAGGTAGGGCCGTCACTTTTATCGGCAATCACAAGGGAGCCAATTTCAAAGAGAATGTACTCTGCAACTATGGGATGAGCAATCCTGAAGGGTACCGCAAGGCCTTGCGCCTCGCAAAGCAGGCTGAAAAATTCGGCCGTCCTGTTATCTGTTTCATCGATACCCCCGGTGCCTATCCTGGTCTTGGCTCAGAAGAGCGGGGCATTGGCGAAGCCATAGCCCAGAACTTGAAGGTTTTCTCAACCCTCAAGACGCCGGTGCTCTGCTTTATCATTGGTGAAGGGGGAAGCGGGGGAGCCCTGGGCATCGGAGTAGGGGACAAACTCTACATGTTGGAGAATGCTGTCTACTCGGTCATTACCCCAGAGGGGTTTGCATCCATCCTGCTTCGTGATCCGTCCAAGGCGAAAGAAGCTGCCGAGGCGATGAAGATGACAGCTAGGAACTTGAAGGAATTCGGAGTTATCCATGACATCATAGCCGAGCGTTCTCCTGAAGAGACTGCCCAATTGATAAAAGAGACCATTATTAGGGACCTTGATGTATTGTGTTCCAAGCCTGTGGAAAATCTGGTCCGCTATAGGATACGCAAGATTCGTGGTATCGGTGAGGTATCCGGAGGTAAGGCTTGGTGGGATCCTCTACTTGAGGTATTCAAGCAGACGGAGAGCCTGCGCTAGAAAAGAAGAGCCCTGTTGCAATGATAGCAATGGGGTTTTCCTTTTCTTAAGCAATAGGATTGGATAGGTGTTTATAAACCAGCTATGGTCCAGGATGTACAAAAGAAAGTATTGTAGCAGAAGCAAACGTCATGAAGTTGTATGGAGAACTAATATTTGTACTGAATGACGTTCATGTTCATTCATTCATCTCAACAAATACAGATATCAAATCTTTTCTTCTATAGATAGATTTTATTATTCTACTAAGTGCTATTAATGCTTTCTTGACTTCTGCCCTTGAAATGCTATCATAAGTCTAGATGTAAAAAGCATTTCTTTTGTATTAATCACTGGGTGATATATATGTCTTAAGAAAGATGCTTTACCTAGTACCTATGTGTCCAAGGAGGATCCTATGGCTGATAAAGACAATGACCGAGATGGTCGTGATTCCC
>CAXYZP010000101.1:0-5746 GCA_964293175.1 uncultured Sphaerochaeta sp. | reverse complement strand
CTCTTGCGTCATGTCACCGTGGATAACATCGCCTATCTGCACAAAGGGAGCGTTTTCCTTCGAATTGGCATCTTTACACTTGCCAAGGCAGGAGACCCCTTCGATTTCACAGTGTGCGAGGACTATCGGGTCCAAAAATTCATTATACAACAACAGGTCAGCCCCCCCTTGCACAAAACAAGCGGTTCCGACACAAATCTTTACAGTCACACTCTCTCTCTTGGCCATGGTATACTCCTCTCTCTACAAGTACTCTTGTGAGGTCTCTTTCAAATAATTATCCTCGAGAGCTTTTCTCAGTCTCCCGACTATTGTGCGGCGGATCCCTATCTCCACAGGGATACTAGGATCCTGATGCGCCTCATTGATCTTCGTACCTACAATGAAGTGTACCTGGTCACTGTCCTGCATCACCTCCACAAACTTACGCACCGCATCATTGGGTAGTGTTCGTATGGGCATCTTCTGTTCCAGGGCTGTTGCAACTTTACTCAAGGTCAGCATTCCTTCGGTCACCAGGTCTATGCCCTCCATGATCGAGACAGGGGGAACCTCTGGAGACCAGCAGGAGAGGTCGACCTTTAGCTTCTTGTTAAACAAGCGCGATACGATAAGGGCGGTAGTTCCTCCGCTGAGGATTTTCCTTCCCTCAAAGGCGCGTAGCTTGTCAGCAAGCATCTCATCCTTCTCCTTGGTAAAGGGAGGGCCGGTAACCACCAGAGTACGTCTGGGACGGCGCACATAGACCACCATGACGGTGATATCATCCTTGGAAGCGAGCCTGTCCAATCCATTTGCCTTACGTGCAATGCTACGGCTCAGATCATGGCTGGAAATGCTCGGGTTCTTCTCTATCTGCTGCTGGGCATACTCTCTTACCCCTCCAAGACGCCATCCTAGAGGAAGGCCCTTACCCATTCCCGCCTGGGTAACCCCATCACTGAAGACTATAAGGCGGTCCCCTACAGCCATCTGCAACGATGAGCGTGAAAGCTCTTCCTTCTTGAAGGCTCCTTCGCGATGGAGCTCGATCTTCTCCCGCTCCCACTCTATGCTCTTGCTATCCCTATACATCAGGGCAAGAGGATTGTCGTATTCGATCAAATTGACCTGGATATCATTGATAGAAGGATGACGGATATCAACGATGGTGAAGGTTGCATAGCTGATCTTACGCTCCTTGCACACAGGCAGGGTATTCATGATGATCTTTGCAGAATGGGTAAGATCCATCTCACTGAAACTCAGCTTGTGCGCCATATGGGCAGTAAGGCTTGCCAACACATTGGCTTTGACACCACTGCCCAGGCCATCACTGAGGGTGCAGACTATCTGCTCCCTTTCAGAATTGCGAGACAGCAAAAAGACGTCACCGCCTATCTTCTGTCCGCTCTTATAAATCTGGGCATAGTCTACATCAATAAATAGGTCATTCATGAGAGGTCCTGCTGCTCGTCTTTGGTAAAGCCTTCGACTTCCCCATTTCCCGGCACCTTGAAAGCATCGATGAGGCTGTTGAGCATAATCTCCGTATCGGCAGCATTCTCCCCCAACAGGGATGCTATCTGCTGTACGGTTTCCAGACTCTTCTGGATAACATTCTCTGCCTTCTTGATGACAGTCTCCCTACGCACGGTCGGAGTGGTGATATCTTCAAAGAGGGCACCGACCAGCCTCTGCTTCTCAACTGAGAAAAAGGTGACACGCAAGAATTTGTCCTGGTAGTGCAGACGGTACTGCTCTGTCTTGGCATAGGTAAACTGCTCGCGAAACTTTGCATAAAATGGTACAAACCGCTCCAAAGGCAGACCTGCCACCATATTGAGAGCCGCCTCTTCCAGAGGGAAATCCACTTCTGAGAACAGACGCAAAAAACCACTGTTACAATCCACTATCTTCAACTTGTCATCAACGATAACCACCCCTATGGGGATGGTACGCAACAGCACGTCCATCTTACTCTGCGCTTCCTTGCGCATCTTGGTTACACACATCTCAGGCTCTGCCATACCGTCGAGATAGGCTATGGCCATCTCCCTGCAGCTATTGTAGCCACAACCGCCGCAGTTGAGTTCCTCTTGCTTGTCAGCCTTACCTAAGAGATGCAGAGCCTGTTCGATCTCCTCATTGCTGTGCAGTACGCCAAATTGAGGGGAAACAATAAGAGAGCCATTACTATCTGGTTTTTCAATAAGGGAGTAACCGCCTTCAAGAAGCTCCGAAACAAACAGAGAGTCACCGGCGAAAGTCTCTTGCTGCGCTGTAATCCTGGAGCGGGTATAGCGCGAAGCAAGCCCCTTTTTAGAAGCGGAGGAACGACCTGAGGCTCCCCCGGGGCCGTTGATGCATCCCCCTTCACAGAAAAGCAGTTCAAGAAAATCGGTATTCTGATTATCGCCGACCATACCTTGCAAAGTGCTGACCACCTGCTCAGAGCCACTGATGGCTACAGCATGGGTCTGGAAGGGGTCGTTTCCCCAGTTCATGGAAGCTATCATGCCCCCTTCCACAGGATAGAGAGTCGACTTGCCGGCAGCGCTGGGAAGGAATGGGGGAACACTCTCCTCTCCCACCATTAGCTGAGCTGTTATTCTCTCAAGATCAAGACCCTCTTCTTCCAACCAAGTCCGAAGTTCTCCGAAGGTCAGTGCAAAATCAGGATACCCGGGGGTCTCATCCGCCTCAATCTTCTTTGCAATGCAAGGCCCGATGAAGACAATGCCGATATCCTGCCCATAGAGCTTGCGCAGGTATGCGCTGTGACACTGCAAAGGGGAGGGAATCTTGCTCAAGGAAGGGATAAGGGTGGGATAATATTTCTTGACTATCTGTACAACGGTAGGGCACGCTGTCGAGATCCAATCACAACGCCCATCATGCTCAGAGGCATAGGCTTCGATACTCGCATTGACCAGAGCAGCTCCAATGGCAGTCTCGCTGGTGGCAAAGAACCCCAAGCGTTTGAGTGCTACAACTACAGCATCGATGCTGTTGGGAAATTCTGAAGAGACAGAAGGGGCAAGCGAGCAGAACACCTTGCGCCCGCTCTTGAGAAATTGCTTGACCCTTCCCAGGTCGTTACGAATCTTCTTTGCATGGGACGGGCAGGTATCAACACAGGCTCCGCAGTAAATGCAGCGGTCCTTTACCACAACAGCAGATCCGTTCTGGACTTGGATCGCCTTGACAGGACATGATCGGACGCATTTGTAACAGTCCCTGCACTCCGTAAGCTCGGTATAGATTGGATATATCATATAGTTTTCCCTTCCAAGGCTTCGCGAAGAAGATCAATCACACATTCAGAGGAGAGTCCGCTATGGGTAACTTCCCCTATCTTTACATTTGGTCCTATCGAACAGGCGCCAAGGCAGAGATGGCCAATCAGCTCCACCCTATCACCAAGATTATTTTCAGTGATATAGTTCTCCAGCATGGTCAATGTCCGAGCATTGCCCCGTGCGAAACAAGAGCTCCCCATACACAATTCTACAAGTATTTTTTCCATTTTCACTTCCCTCTTGTCCATCTCTGTCAGTATCGTATCCATTTGCCCTATAAGAGTCAAGAAAAACAAGAAAAAGGAATTTCAAATGCCATGATTTATTAATTAGCAGAGCATAATACAGCAACAAACCCATATTAATATTCTTTTTAGGATATTAATATGGGTTTATTGATAATACAATAAGATACTAACGAATATATCTACCACTCATCAACTTCGCTTGCAATGTCCTCATCGGAGATTTTACGCTTCACCTTTGCAGAAAGCACAGCAAAGCTTGTGGCAAGGTCGGTGCGTTGCACGACAACCCGCTCTGGAAGCTTAAGATCTTCCGGAGCAAAATTCCAAATCGCCATGATCCCACAGCTGACCAGCAACTCCGCAACTTCCTGAGCATGGATGGCAGGCACAGCAAGTACTCCGATGTTCACATGGTTCGCCTTGAGATACTCCTTGATGTCAGATATGGAAAAGACCGGGACGTCCCCCAGCTTAGCTCCCCATTTCACTTCATCTATATCAAAAGCAGCCACTATCTTAAGCCCGTATGTATCAAATCCCTCATATCTGGCAAGTGCAGATCCTAGATGCCCAGCGCCAACCAGAATGGCATCTGTGGAGTTGTCCCATCCCAAAGTATGAATAATGGCGTCAATGAGACGAGCGATAGTAAAGCCTACCTTAGGCCTGCCCTCGATACCGGTACAGGAGATGTCTTTACGGACCTGGATGGGCTTAAGCCCAAGTTCTTCTGCCAAGGTTGTTGCAGAGACCATCTTCTGCCCTTCCTCAAGGTACTGCTTCAAAAGGCGCAGGTAGGAAGGGAGTCGCTTGATAGTGGGTATAGGTATATCTTTATTGGGAATATCCATGTTCAGTTCTCCTTTAGTTTCGCTATAACCGCATCTATGGTCAGAGCGGGCGTCGAAGCCCCTGCGGTAATCCCCAGTATAGCATAGCCTTTCATCTCAGATGTAATTTCATCTTCAGTTTCAATATGCCAGGCCTTCTTCCCCTGATCGACTATCACGGAGTACAAGGCACGGGTATTGGCACTGTCTTTTCCTCCGACGACAAGGATGGCATCACTTTTTTCACAAAGGCGCAGGGCTGCATCACGGCGATTCACCGAACTTGCACAGACTTCATTATGAAATTCAATGCAGTAGCCTTGATTATTCAGATCCTCAAAAGCCGTACGAATCTCCTTCCAGATGAGACGGTCAAATGTTGTTTGGACAAAGACAGCATATGTCCGGTCTTGCTTTAGCTGTGATACTTCTGTGAGGTTGTTTATAAATAATGAAGGAAAAGCCTGACCATCCCTTTCAACACCCTGCATAGCAAGGGTTTCCGGATGATTGGCATGCCCAATTATAACGATTTCCGTATCTTCCTGATTTTTGGCAATGAGACTGAGATTGCGGGAGACTACAGGACAGGTGGCATCCACTATGGTAAAGCCGGCCTGCACGAACTCACGCCTAACGGCATCGGGTACACCATGGGCCCGCAGCACCACTAAGCCCGGAGGATGATCCTCGGGGGATAAGATGGTCACAAGTCCCTGATTCTCAAAAAGGGAACATACCTTTTGGTTATGAATAATCCTACCCAGAGAATAGGCAGGAACACCCTTATCCCGTGCCTCCTCTATGGCCTTTTCAACCATGGAGATAGCCCTGGAGACACCTCTACAGTATCCCATTGTGTCTGAGAGTATAAGTTCCATCCAACCCCCCTAAACGAAAAACGCCACCGCAAGGAAACCCCACGGCGGCGCATTCGCATACTACATGCTAATTACTTAGCCGTTTCTACCTTTTCTACTACATTACCCTTTTTCTGTGCCTTACTGATCCAATAGAGCATCGCAGGTGCGAGGAAGTTGGAAGAGAAAGTACCGAACAGGATACCAAAGCCCATGTTAACCGCAAACATTCTGATGTCACCGGTAGCAAAGATTGCCAAAGGCAAAATAGCAGCCAAGGTAGTTGCCGCACTCATAACGGTACGTGACAACGACTGGGTGACACTCTTGTCAATCAACGAAGCAAGACTCGCGTCCTGATGCAGGCTGACATTTTCACGGATACGGTCGAAAATTACAATGGTGTTGTTCAGCGAATATCCAATAATTGTCAAAAGAGCAGCGATGGTTGTGCTGGAGAACTCGAATTTAAATAGGGCGATCACTCCAAGCAACATAAACACGTCATGCACCAAGGCAATGAGAGA
>CAXYZP010000100.1:0-5882 GCA_964293175.1 uncultured Sphaerochaeta sp. | reverse complement strand
AACACCAGATGGTCCAGCACCTTGATGCCTATGATGTCCCCAGCTTGCCTCAGGCGCCGTGTTACATCCCTGTCCTCCACACTGGGCTCCAGGTTGCCACTGGGGTGGTTGTGGGCTACAAGGATGGCTGTAGCCCTCTGACGGACAGCCTCGACGAATACTTCACGTGGATGTACGAGTGTCCTGTTAACCAATCCGATTGAGCATACATTGACTGAGAGGACCTCGTGCGCTCCATTAAGGGCTACGCTGAGAAAATGCTCCTGCATCCTCCCCGCATAGTGGCTGATGAGAGGGAAGATATCCCCCGGGGTTGATATCTGCCGCTTCTTTGCAGGCAGCCTTCTCCTGCCCAGTTCCAAAGCCGCACAGATAAGGGTAGTCTTTGCCATCCCGAGACCTGAGATGTTTTGTAGATCACCATGAGAAACGATAGCTTTTTTGTCCATTACCTCAAGCAGTTCCTTGGCGATGGAATTCACTGGACGTTCCTTGCTGCCACTACCGATAAGGATGGTAAGTAGCTCAAGATCTGAGAGGGATTCAGCCCCTCCTGAAACCATACGCTCTCTTGGACGATCATGGACGGCCATGTCTTTGATGCGTTGGTCACTTGGTGTGTTTATAAGATATTTCATACTAGGGTAAGGAGGGGATGTACATCTTTCGCTTGAAAAGCTTACCCGTTTTTATTCTTTAGTTCTCCAAATTTTGACTTTTTTTGGTATTGTTGTTCATCGACCCCTATCCGCCTTGAATAGTCACCTTCAGTGTGGTACATAGTTTGGTATGGAACAGTACAGGATTGGTGAGTTGGCTAAGAAATGTAAGGTGACGGTACGGACTATCCGCTACTACGAATCATTGGGTCTTCTCAAGACCCAAAGCCGCACAGATGGAGGCCAGCGTCTCTACTCTGATGAGGATGTTGTATATGTCAATCGCATTACAGAGCTGAAGGAACTTGACTTCACTCTACAGGAAATTGGGATCATCATACGCATGGGGGGTGATGATGCAACAGGACAGAAGCGTCGTAATGAGCTATTGCGTCAGTATCGTCACAAGTTGGATGAAACTATGGGAAAGCTCTCTTTGATGGAAAAGCGCTTGGAAGATATCTCTTGGCATATCAAGCAGTTGGAAACCCATGACGACTTTCAGGAATGCCCTGGAAAGGGTTGCCTCAACTGTACATTCAAGGAGCGTTGTCGCTTTAGAGAGTAAGCAGGTGCTCTCCTACTATTTTAGCCTGCCTGATGGCAGAGACCTTCAGTTCCAAGGGAAGGTGTTGAGTGAAAAACATGCACTCATAGGTAAGGTCTCCCGTGTACCCAATTTTCTGCAGTGCCTCCATTGCCTTCTTCCAGTCGATGGTTCCGTAAAAGGGGAGGAGATGTTCATCCCTATCACCATGGTTGTCCGCCACATGGGTTGCAACCAATCTTTCCTTCATGCGCAGGATATCCTTCTTGATATCGTGGGCCCTCATATGGGCATGCCCAAAGTCATAGCAGATTCCAACATGTTCCGTTTTGAAAAGGTCTACCAATGTACAAAGCTCCTCTACAGAGTGCATCTCATCCTCTTCGTTGAGGTTTTCAAAAGCAAGGACCACCTTCGCCTTTGTTGCAAGTTCTACAAACGGAGTGTAGTAGGCAAGGTTCTCCTCTATGCTCCCCTTGATGGGATGGACCACCAGGATGGGTATGGCAAGTTCTTTACAGAAAGAGATTGAGCGTTTGAGCAAGTGATCGAACTCTATCCCATCCTCTTCTGAAAGAGATGTACGATCGTACACATATGGGGCGTGCGCCTGGTTGAAGATGAGGATATGTATCTTCCTCAACTGCTCAAGGCGTTGTATATAGGGCCTGTAGCTATCAGAACGCAGGGTGCTCTCAACATTCAGCATCTCACAGAAGTTCAAGTCGAGAATCTGCATCCCCTCTTTAGCATAGAGGGGAAGCAGATGGATCATTTCTGTCTTGGTCCCGTCCCTGTTGAAACTGATAAGGTTTGTGCTGGTTGCTATTCTCACTATTGGGTCATCCTCACATAATCCTCGAGGTAGGTGTTTATTTCCTTCTCCAGGTTCTTGCTGGTCTCAAGAGGACTTTTATCTTCAACCAACATTTTCAGGATGCCTGTCTGGAATGCGTAATAGACCTGGTAAGCACTAGGTATCCATACTCCCTGTAACTTTGGGTCACTCTCTTTCAGTTGCTTTATAGCAACACCATAGAGTGGATTCTCATCTAAATGAGCCTTAAAAGCATCCATGCTATAAGTATCCGTATGCACAGGGAAGTATCCGGTTGCAATATGCCATGCTAGCTGTTGTTCTTTAGAGGTTGCAAATTTGACAAATTCCCATGTTTGCTTTGCATTTCCACTGTCGTTATCCAAAGCATAGAGAGCTCCTCCTCCTACATTGACTCCTCCGGTAGCTTGTTCATTGACCATTGGGAAGCTGGCAACTCCCAATTCAAAACGATCACCTACCAAGCGGATGACAGTGCTGAGATTGCTTGTCGATCCTACCATCATGGCAACCCTTTCGCTTGCGAATGCTCCGTTGACATCACTGGTCAGATTCTCTAGGGAACCTGTTTGATAGAGCTGTTTCCACTTAGTAAGGAAGGCTGGCATAGTTCCATTCTCATGGAACAACACCTTTGTCGGTATGCCTGTATGCCCATTTTCCTTGTCTGTGAGGTAGCTCACTTGGTTTTGGTGGCCAAGCCAGACTATAAGCTCATAGGTGGTGGGTACATTGGCAAACCCATAGCGCAGGACCTTTCCCTTGTTGTCTGTCTTCTTTAGTTTTGTTGCAGCAATGGCTAGCTCATCCAGTGTTCTGGGAGGAGAGAAAATACCAACTTCTTCAAAAGCACTTTTATTGTAGTACAGCAAGATGGTCGAGCTGTTGAAGGGCATTGCTATCATTTCGTCCTTGTATGTGACTGATAATCTCGCACTATGTAAGATATCAGAGAGGTCAAACGTGTCTTGGTTGGCTAGTTTTTCCATGCTGATGAGATAGTCGTTGTCCCTGATGTCCAAAACCCCTGATCCATCGAGTTGTACAAGGTCAGGAAGGCCTTTGTTCGTTCCGCTTTGGAAGATAGCCTTAAGCTTGGTCAGGACATCACTGGCCTTTCCCTGATACACAGCCTCCACACGGATATTCTGCTCTTTCCCTATAGTGGAATTAAACTCTTCGACCATGGAATCTACAGCTGTGCCAGCAAGGCCGCTGTTGTAGTGCCACCAGGTTATGGTTTTGTTCTGTTCAAGAGAAGGCGATTCCTTTTTTGCCTGGGCAAAGAGGGAAGAGGAAAGAATGCTTGCAATAAGACACAGTAAAAGTACCGTCTTTTTCATAATTACCGTCCTGTAAAGCGCGTGCTTACGCTCTCTTGGATATTTTTGTTCAAGAGTATGAATACGATAAGAATCGGGGTCATCAGCAAGGTTATTGCTGCAAACTGCGGTCCATAGTCCAAAGTTTCCGAGAATCCTAACATGGTAATGCCTACCTGTACTGTCCTCATAGATACGTTGTTAGTTACCAATAGTGGCCAGAGGTAGTCGTTGAAGATACTGGTGAATGATTGCAAGCTGAGGGTGATGATAACGCTCTGGCTGATGGGGATCAGTAAGGTGGTAAGAAATCGTGTATCTGAGCACCCCTCTATTATGGCTGCTTCACGGTACTCCTTACTGACCATCCTGAAGTACTGACGCAGGAGAAACAGATGTACCGGGGCGAGCAAGGATGTGCTGATAATACCCAGATAGGTATCGGTAAGCCCTAGAGAGCGTATGGTGATGAAGTTCTCTATCAGGAGGGCATCACTGGGAAGAAGCATGGTCGCTATAAGGATGACGAACAGGAAGTTCTTACCTCTGAAGGTGTAGAAGGCAAACACATAGGCCGTGACTATGCTGATAGTCATCCTGATCATCGTTCCTAGGGTTGCCGTTATCAGGGAGTTAGCTAGAAACCGAGCCAGCTTTGATTCAGAGAAGGCCCTGATGTAGTTAGTGAAGGTAGGATGGGCCGGAAATAGTCTTGCAGGCAAAGTTGTGAAGTCAGAGTAAGAGAAAAAGGATGCACTGACCGCGTAGAGGATTGGAAAGACCACTACCAAGGAGAGGAGGGTTGCAAGGATTGGAACTAGCTTTTTCACTGGTAATACACCCTCCTTTGCTCAAAGCGTAATAGCAGTAACATGATTACAAATGTAAGAAGAAACACTACAGTTGCTATAGCCGATCCCAAGGCATAGTTGCCACTTTTAAATCCTTCAAGGTACATCTGGTAGACCAAGGTCTGTGTTGAGCGGAAAGGTCCCCCCTCGGTAAGCAAGAGAACAGGAGCGCTGATAAGCATAGCATCCTTGATGCTGGTTATCAGGACGAACATGAGGGTGGGGGCAATGAGGGGCAGTTGCAAGGAGGTGAAGAGTTGCCAGGGGCTGGCTCCCTCTATGCGCGCAACCTCAATAAGGCTACTCGGGACATTGCGCAAAGCTGATAGCAACAACAGGAAATCAAATCCGATATCCAGCCAGACTCCTGCAATGACTAACAGGAGCATTGCAGATTTGGGGTTGTTAAACCACTGGATATCCGAGCCTAACAGGGTGTTCATGATTCCAACAGATGGATTGAACATCATCTTGAACAGCATCATGGAGCTGCTCATGGCTACCGCCATGGGTAGGAACATGAATATCTGGTTGAGGGATGCCAATTTTCCCTTACGATTGGCCAGCATGGCAGCTCCCAGACAGATGATGAGGTTGGTCGGGACGAAATACAGGGTAAATCGCAGGGTGTTTACGAGGCTATCCTGAAAAGATGCTCCTAGAAAGAGCCTTTTGTAGTTGTCAAATCCTACAAATGAGGTGCGTTTTCCTATGATCGAAAGGTTGTATAGTGAGTTTATAATGGTCCGAAAGAAAGGCCTGTAAGCAAACAAAAATGCCAAAGCTAGAGCTGGTAATAACAGTATGTAGGGCCATGCCTTGGTGAGTTTGTTCTTGTTCATTTCGCTTGAGATGATACTTCCTTTTTTGACAAAGAGGCAAGGAAGAATAGGCCTAAAATTCGATTCGGTAAAGATATACCTAACGTGACAAGGCTTTACGTCAGCTTTTTGTCGGTATAAGGTAACGTATATGACACCTACGTAAGGTTTTTCCTTCCTTGCCTTTTGGCCTGCTATGGCAGACAATAGGGTAGTATATAATTTTGGGGAGAATGAGCTATGCAACCAATACAGAAACTGGATAATCAACTTTGTTTTTCCCTGTATGTCTGCTCGAAAGAGATCATACAGAAATATAAGATGCTTCTTGAGCCCTTTGGACTGACCTATACCTCCTACATCGTCCTGCTTGCCCTATGGGAAGAGGACGATCAGACGGTAAAGGAGTTGGGGCAGAAGCTCTATCTTGACTCAGGAACCCTCTCTCCTGTGCTGAAGAAACTTGAAGGCGGAGGGTTTGTAAAACGAGAGCGCAGCAAACGTGATGAGCGTAGCGTCTCAATAACCCTCACAGCCAAGGGTAAGCGTACACAAGAGAGTGCCCTCACCATTCCCAAGACCATGCTTGCCCTCCTCACTGAGGATGGACGCATGGATACCGAGCGTATTAAGGCCTTGCGAGAGGAACTGCATGTTGTTGCTGATATTTTGCTAGAAAGCTGATAAGAAAGAAGAACTAACGAATCTGAGAGCAATATCTTATCAGAAGGTGTAGACCATTCCCCCTACCAGCTGGGAGTCTCCCCTTTTGGTACTGGATATCTTTGTGGTTGTATCATAGGATCTTCTTCCTATCCACGTGAACTCACTGAAGAAACGTATG
>CAXYZP010000099.1:0-5893 GCA_964293175.1 uncultured Sphaerochaeta sp. | reverse complement strand
TACGAAGACCTCATCAGGACGCAAGGCACAACAGGACTGCAGGGAAGATCCGCTGACCACAACGACACCGGACGTCCTTACATAGAGGTGCGCCATTTGGGAAGAACGGATATAGTCGGTATAGGTACCGGTATGGACGATCTTGACCTTTGCCTCGGGATTGACTGAACGCACCCCAAGAATAAAGCCACGGTCATACCGTGCAGCATCACCACCGTCAACCGATCCGATAAGACCGATAACATTGGTCTTGGTACCAAGACCTGCTGCGATACCATTCAGGTAGCCTGTCTGCTCACTCTTGGGAGTATAGGTGAACACATTCTCAAGGCTTGTATCATCCCCAGTCCCATAGGCAAAGATGATAGATGGATAACTAGGAGCGAGATCTTTTATTATGTTTGCATACTGGGCACCATGGGCGATGATAATGTCATAGTTCTGGGCAATGAACTGCATGATGGAGGTTCCTGCATTCACAGGGTTCTGCTTTTCACTGAGCCCGATAATGATATCTCCTCGTCTCTGCTGCACACGAAGCAGCGATTTGTACATGCTCTCAACCCACAGCCCATCATCAACGGTGCTTTCACCGATCAGGGCGATACGGATCATCTCATCGGAGTGTTTCTCCGTATTAGCTTGGGTAAACCCAAAGGAGAGAGAAATAAGAAGGACCAAGAACAATGACACTGTTTTTTTCATACGTAATTTCCTCACTACCGTAACTATAGGAAGAGGATGCCCTGGATGTCAAACTGAAACATACAATACTAGAGCAATAAAGAATTTGGCGTCTATTTTCTTATATGTTTCTTTGGAGAAATTCACAACAACGTTGATTTAGATAATACAAGAACGTTGGGCATAGGAAGAGACCTATCAATAGACAGACAAATCAAAAACAATCAGTTTCAGTTGACAAAGGTTGACACCTAGAACTACACTGTCCCTAGATGAAAAAACTAAATATTACTGAAATAAAAAACAAGATGGATAAGCTTGGGCTGATCCAATCCAACCTTGCAGAATCCTTGGGGGTATCTCGGGAAAGTGTCTCACAATGGTTGAAGGGTGCAAAAATGCCTCGCCCTGCATATTTGTTAAAACTAGCAACACTACTAGAATTATCTTTCTCAGAAATAGTCTTGAAGGAAGACGATGGTATTGGTAGTTTTGCGTACAGAACACGTAGAAAAGCTAAGACAGATGAAGATAGGACAGAAAAAGCAACCATAGTAATGGAATACTTGCATGCAATCTTCAAGAATGCAGAACCGTCCTCCCTCATGGCTATTCCAAACTTGAAAAACCCTGCCAACCAGTATGCCTACATTCAAAAGGCTGCAACTTCAATCAGAAAAATGATGAATCTCGATCAAATCCAAGTAATCGATACACAACATATCATTGAATATATGCGCTCTTTCCCTATTATATTTATACCTGTCCTATGGGGAGAGAAAGGAGATCAGGCATTGGTCATTCATTTACAGAAACTGCATATGTTCTGCCTGTATGTAAATGTTGAGACCAAGGTGTGTGACTTCACCTTTTGGCTCTTACATGAACTAGCACATATTCTCACCCCTAAACTAGCAAATGAAGAGGCTGAGGTTTTTGCTGATTCTTTTGCAGGGGCACTGTTATTTCCTGAATCTAGAGCCCAAGCATTGAATGAGGAGTTATCCAGCATTCCCAATGTAGGGTTGAAAATTACAAGGGTATTGGAAGAAGCGAATATTCTGGGAGTTGCTCCAATCTGTATTTTCAAGGAGATCAATAGATTTCTTGTGGAGCATAATAAAGCAGTATTGGATTTTGATATCTATGGAGCGTCCACTAACGCTCTCAAGTCGGTACCCCTACTCAGTGATCTGTTATTTGAAATGAAATCGCCTTCTGCACAAAAGTATATCAAAAAGACTTCTGCGTATTTTGGTTCTGACTTTTGGGATACTCTATCGCTTTGGGTTACAGAGAACAACAAGACCTCCAGTGCAGTTCAAATAGTACTGAACATACCATTGAGCGATGCCAAGGAGGTGTGGGCTTATCTCAACAAAAAAGAAATATCTGATTGATTCCAACACCTATTTTCGCCTTGGTGATAGCCTCTGCCCGCTATGCGAAATGAGAATCACAGAAGAAAAGAAATCGTACAGTATATGCATGCTTGGGGGAACATTCCAAGAGTATCTCCTCCAACCGAGGCTACACTCAAAATTTGACTGGGTTACCGTAGAGCGCCATGCTGCCGATCGAAAGAAACTAAGGCTTCGCTTGCAACAGCATGAAGTAGCTTTAATTAGGACGAATAAACAGTTTGTAACGGATGGTTGTAAAGAACTGGGGCTAGGATGCTCCCCGTTCGACATAGAATGCCTTGTAACAGCAATGGTAAAAGGATGCACTCTTGTTTCCGATGATTTAGATTTATTAGCTTTGGCAAAAGAGTATGAATGCCCAGCATTATCAACAATTCAACTACTTGGGCTACTATCCAAGAATTCTCAAATAACCCAACAAGAAGTAATTGGCATACTTCAAATGTGGGTCTGGCTTGATGATTTGCCTTCTAATTGGAAACGTGAGTATCAAAAGGTGTTTAAAGAAGGAGTTCCCGATAATTGAAAGCTTAACAGGTGGGGAGGTTGCAGAGGCAACCTCCCCACCTATCTCTCTATTCTACTATTCTCGTACTATTCTTCTTTCCGCTCTTCTCATTTTTCCTTAGCATTCTTCATGGTAAAGGGCTGACGGGTATTCTCCAGCACATCCCTCCAAAGGGCACCCTCAATATCCACATGGTTGCGAGCACTGACTGCAACGTTGATGGGAAGATGGACGAACCTATTATTCATCAATCCTATCAGCAGCTGGGTCTTGCCAGCCATGGCTGCATGCACAGCATGGGCACCTAGACGTGCACAGTAGATCGAGTCGAAAGAATCTGCAGGAGCACTTCTGATGATATAGGAAGGATCAATGTACTTAACGTTGCACTTGATGCCTTCTTTAGCAAAAAATTCAAGAATTTTCTCCTTGAGAAAAATACCAATGTCATGGAACTTAACGTTACCAGAGGCATCGGTCTCCCCTGTGGAGGGAACAAGACACTGACCAGCTCCTTCAGCGACCAAGACCACAGCATGCCCACGATCCAGGATACGCCTTCGCAAGTTGGTAAGAAAGCCCATAGGACCCTCGAGGTCAAAAGGACTCTCTGGGATCAGGCAGAAATTCACATCACTCTGGGCAAGGGAGGTATTGGCAGCGATAAAGCCAGAATGGCGACCCATCACCTTAACCAAACCAATGCCGTTGAGGGCATTCTTCGCCTCAATATGTGCACCTCTGACAACAGGGACCGCCATCTGCACAGCAGTATCCATACCAAAGGAACTCTGGATAAAGGAAAGATCGTTGTCGATGGTCTTGGGAATCCCTATGATGGATATCTTCAAACCACGTTTTTTGATCTCATCGCTAATCTCAGAAGCACCCCGAAGTGTGCCATCTCCACCGATGGTTACCAGAATATTGATGTTCAGTTTTTCCAAGGTATCGACGATCTCATCGACCTTCTTACCGCCACCACGGGCAGAGCCAAGAATGGTACCACCCTTCTCCTGAATCTCATCCACCACATCGGGATCGAGGGGAATAAGAGGCCATGGACTATTTTCTAGAAGTCCCTGGTAGCCAAACTGCACCCCGCTGATCCTCCTGACACCATAACGATACCAAAAACAACGCACAACAGCACGGATGACGTTGTTCATGCCCGGACAGATACCACCACAGGTGGTTATCGCAGCATGGGTATGGGCAGGGTTGTAGTATATCTTCTGACGGGGACCTGCAAGCTCCACAGTCTCATCATGACGTGGTACAGGACGGCCTTTAGCGTCAATATCGGTATCAATACTATAGAGGATATGGTCATCATCAGAGACATAATCCGCTTGCCCGTCATTATGGGTCGAGCTCATTAAGATGGGAGAGGAAATCTTTGCCTCGCCCAAGTTTGGAATGGTAAAATCAATCTTCTTGGAATTCACTACACACCTCCGTGATCTTCATCCTCGTCAAACAAAAGGGAAAGTTTCTCCCTAAAATGCTCATATGGCTTATCAAGTGTAAGCTTTGCTTCTTGTTCAAACGTCTCATACAGTTCAATAAATTGTTCGCCAAAGGCAGTGAGGGTAGCACCATCACGATTTGCCCCACCTTTTTTCCGATCGAGAATAGCAACACCAAGGCTTTTTTCTAAATTAC
The DNA here is from genome assembly GCA_964293175.1 of uncultured Sphaerochaeta sp. Classification (GTDB taxonomy): domain Bacteria; phylum Spirochaetota; class Spirochaetia; order Sphaerochaetales; family Sphaerochaetaceae; genus Sphaerochaeta. The sequence continues at coordinate 1,612 of CAXYZP010000099.1, read as the reverse complement.
GAATCATCGCAAAAGCCTTTGAATAGGAGATACCCAGAACCGAAGATCCCTTACGCAAGGACTTATGGATCCGTATATGCTGCAAGAGCCACAGCACCCCTATCCCCATGAATTTATTACCTTCTTCGTCGATAAGATACAGCTTTGTCTTTAGTTCCATGCTTCTCCTGCCGCCTGATAGACCAAATCTACCAGGGCCTCTATCTTATCACATTCTACCGAACAATAGGCAAGGCGCAAAGTGGTATCGGCAATATTGATGCATCCGATCTGATAGGTATCCAGCAAAAGCTTGCGTAAAACCTCAGCACTTCCCTTACATTTGAAGGCCATGAAATAACCGCTGTTAAAGGGATAGGGCTTGAGTAACTCACTTCCTTTATATTTTTCCAGGACCTTGCTAATGGTATGGTAGCGCCTCTCCATCTCACTGAAAGCGGCAGCCTTGTCGGCGTGGTAATTCTTTCCGTCACGCATAGCCTTAAGGACCAGACTCTGACCTGGACGGTCACAGTTGGAGACTGTGCTTCGGATGATACCAAGAGTCTTCTTGTTCAGTGCATCGTAGTGCTCTGCCTTCAGAGCCTTGCTTCCATAGGTCACAAATCCGATCCTAAAGCCCCAGACCATCTCTTCCTTGGTGGCCCCATCAGCCTTTACGGCAAAAATATTCTCATGTGCATCACAAAGGGAGGCGAACAGGCTCTCCTTCTCAGTCTCTTCTTCAAAAAACAGGCCGAAATATGCATCATCTGAGATGACCATAAGTTTCATTCCATCCTCAGCAAGCTGCACAAGAGCCTCTGTGGTCCTCTGTATCTCATCTTTGCTTGGAGTAAACCCAGTGGGGTTGTTCGGAAAGTTCAGCAGAATACGCGCCTTCTTCCCCTGTATGGATGCGAGGGTCTCTTTGAGAGCCTCCACATTAAAAGCACCGTCTTCGGTGTAAAAAGGGAACGTCTTTATGGTCGCATTGACCTGATGAGCGAATATCAGCTCATAGTTGTCCCAAGCAAGGTCGGGAACTACGAGGGTATCGCCCTCTTCAAAGAAGACCTGGGCGAGCAAGCTTAAGCCGTGGGTCAGCCCTCCTGTGACGATAGGTAGCGAAAAATCCTTTCCTTTCAGAGAGGGATTTTTCCTGATCATCTCAGTTTTCCATACCTCACGCAACTCAGGATCCCCTCCCCCTGGAGCATAGGCAAAGACCTGACTGGGAGTAAGGGAGTTTTCTGCAAACTGGTTGTAGATATCACTCAAATGCATGGGCTTGCCATTGGAGGTAGCCATTCCAATAGTCGCATTGAACCGGGTGGCTTTCTTTTTAGCCTCAGCAGCTTGCGCGACAATACCCTTCGGAAAGAACATTCGCTTCCCTACAGCTGAAAACATCTCGTCTACAATTGTTCCTTTCAATGCCGTGTTCAATTCGTTGGCTAGTTCGTGCATGCTGACTCCTTCATTCGTATTCATTCTGTATATAGCTTTTTTGACCAAATGTCACTAAAAAGAAAATTCTCCCTGCGTATCTTCCCTCTTTTTTTCAGGTTTCTCCTCTTCCAGCATGGAAATGAACACCTCCTCGTTCACAACCTTGACTCCAAGCTTGTTC
>CAXYZP010000098.1:0-5938 GCA_964293175.1 uncultured Sphaerochaeta sp. | reverse complement strand
AGGTTATGCTCTTCGAGTATCGGAATGAACTGCAAAGGAGAGAGCAATCCCCTTGCAGGATGGTTCCATCGGACCAAGGCCTCAGCACCCACGACTTGAGCAGTCTCCATGTTGAACTTTGGCTGGAACAGCACAAAAAACTGTTTGCTTTGCAAGGCTTCCTGGAAACTCTTGACCAATTCACTCTCGCCAAGCAACTTTTCACGTATACCTTCGCTGTAAAACAGATAATCCGTACCGCGCCCCTCTTCCAGATGATCCAAGGCCAGAGTCGCCCTATCAATACATATGGGTATGGAGTGGTACGTTTCTTGAATACAATAGACTCCTGCAACAAACTCCAGCTTGAACCGAGCCGTGTCCGGCAAAACAATGGTGTTCAATGTTGCCAACATGGTAGAAATACGTTTTTCAACGTCACTTTGTTCGAGTAACAACAGGAACCTATCTCCACCTTTTCTCCCATACAACTCGTTCTTTGCACAGAATGAAGGGAGCATAGAGGCTATCTGCTTGAGCAGGGCATCACCGTAAGCATATCCAAACAGGTCGTTGATAAGTTTGAAACGACGAATATTCAAGACAACACATGCATACTTTGACTCTTGCTTATGAATCAGACGAGTTGCACTCTCCTCAAACAGGGTGTGGTTGGCAATTCCCGTCATCTCATCAAAATAGGCAAGATTGAGCAGTGACACTTCATAGCTTCTTTTTTTGAAAAGAATGTAATAGGGGAAAAAGAGCATCAAAGCTCCATACAGCAGGGTCATCAGCAGAGAGTAAAACGTAACTTGACTTTGGGTCTTAAGCAAAAAGGTATTGGGAATTTCCAGCAGCAGGGTCCAGTCTTGTACTCCTACCGGAGCATATGCCAGCAACCGTGGATTATCCTTGACATCGAAACGGACGATACCACTCTTTCCCGCAGAAAAGTCTTCTAGCAAGGTGTCTAAAGAGAGCCTTTTAGGGATAGAGGCTGTGCCAAGCTTGAGGATGATCGCACCGTTTTTATCCAACAGGTGCACCGTCCCTTCGCCTGTAAAGGAAGGGAGATGCAAGCATTGTTCATACTCTCTGATTACTATCCCCAGTCCGAGGGCACCAACCACTTGTTCATTTTGAAAGATAGGAACTGCATAGACTAGCGTAGGCTTTTGATGCACATTGTCGATGAACACCTCGCTTATGACCTGTTCCCCCTGCATGACAGCCTGAAAGTACGATCTTTCAGAAAAATCCACTCCGTAGATTTCCGGAGTGTACATACGCCCATCGGGCAGCATAAACCCGAGCCTCTGGAATTCAGAAAAGAGCGCATCATCCTGCATAACTGCCAGCCAGTGGTCCACATCCAGATGATCCAGCCCCCCTAAGAAAAGGGCGATGCCTTCAAGCATCCTAAGATCCCCATCAACTTTTTCTTTCAAACGTTCAGCACTTTTTACCGTTATTTCCTCCAAGTAGTAAGAACTCTGTTTTTGTAGCATTCGATTCATCTGAATATAGAAAAAGAAAAATACCACTAAACTTAGCAGGAACACGACAACCCCTACTAACACCATACGCAAGATATGTGCTTTGCTTCTTTGGATCATGCTAGTGTTGTCATTCCATAGAACCTTATCTTTGTCGGAACGTTTCTTCAAAAAACATCCTCCCTTCAAGAACATACGTTCATGATCTTTTCACTGAAAGACATACTAGCTGTAGTATAAAGTACTTTGGAGGGCAATAACAGAGAAATACTTTGCCAGAAACTCTGAAAAAATAAATATATTGTGCATATCAACGCACATGGCTCTCTTTTTGAGGACAGGTTGCAAACAAACTCAAGCTTGCTTTCTTTTATCACATTGCCTATAGTCAGACCCATGATATTCTATTCATTCATGCAGATGTTGCCCATCCTCCTGCTTTCTTTAGGCGGATATGTTTTTGCAAGGCTCTATGCCATCGACCTTGATACGCTGGTGGTGATCATCTCCGATCTCTTCATGCCGGCTCTCATCTTCATCTCTCTCTATAAGAGTGATATCCACCCATCCCTTGTCCTAGGCCTGGCAGGGGCAACGACCTTGATAGTAATCCTGCTTACCCTCACCTCCTTCCTCTATGCAAAGGCGTTCAAGCTGGACAAACGATCTTTTATGCCATCACTTATCTTCATGAATTCAGGTTTTTTGGGCATCCCGCTGATGCAGCTCTGGGGAGGGACCCCTGCGATGAACCTCATAGTCATCTACGACCAGATCCAGACCATCTTCATATTCACCTTGGGCATACTCATCATCACCGGAGGCCTGACCAGGAAATCTCTAGGGACCATTGTGAAGTCCCCTATCCTATGGGCTGTCTTTGCAGGGTTTTTCTTTCGCTTTTCAGGTCTTGTCATCCCTTCAGCCCTTGTCACTACCTTTGAATTTGGTGGTTCTGCCGCCCCTCCCTTGGCCGCTTTTGCCTTGGGGGTATCGCTGAAAAGCACCAAGTGGCATCTGGACAAGCATATTGCAGGGGGCCTGGTCATCAGATTTATGGGTGGGTTTCTCTTTGCCCTCTTGGCAACCCGTCTCTTTGGTATTACCGGCTTGAGCAGAAGTGTGGTATTGGTAGCTTCGACGCTCCCCTCTGCAGTATTCACCTCGGTTCTTCCTATCCGCTACGGTGTCAGATCAGATTTCGGAAGCACCATGGTCATTATCTCCACCATCTTAGGTATTCTCACAATTCCTCTGAGTTTTCTGCTTGCAGGGTGAAACCATTGGGCATTGCACATTGTTTACAGTTCGTCACTACATATATTTCAGGAGGTTTTATGAAACGATATAGCGTTACGTTTTCACTTATTCTCATCAGCTCATTACTTTTTGCAGCCGGCATACAGGAGCAGAAACTCCCCAGTCCTTACCAAGTTGCCACAGTAGAGACTGATCAGGCTTTCTTTACCCGGACAGTACAGCAGTTCTCTGACCAGCTGTTCTTTGTAGACAGCTTTCACGATAAGAATGCTATGATCTCCCCACTTTCTGTACTGCTTGCCTTGGGGATGACCACCAATGGAGCAGATGGGGCCACCCTCACCTCCATGCTGGATGTCCTTGTTGCAAAACAGGGAACACTACAGCAGTTCAACAAGGCCAATACACACTATATAGAGAGCATTGAAAACGTAGAAGATATTGAATTGAGCATAGCCAACAGCCTTTGGCTCAACAATCAAATCCGCTTTGACCAGGGCTTCCTCTCCAAGACTAAGGATGCCTATCATGCTTCTGCCGAGAACTTGGATTTCTCAGCAAGAAGTTCCCTGACAGCCATCAACTCCTGGGTCAGTGACGCAACCAGAGGCACCATAACCTCCATCCTGGATTCGCTCGATCCTGCGTCTCTTATGTACCTGCTCAACGCTGTATATTTTAAAGGGGATTGGAAGACTACCTTTGCCAAGGAAGACACCTACAAGCAGGATTTCTTCCTTAAGGATACGAGTGTGCAAACCCCTTTCATGCACAAAAGCACAAGCTTGCCTTATTCCAAGGCACTCGATGCCCAGATGCTGATGATGCCATATACGAATGACCGGTTTGCCCTGGTAGCTATACTGCCTCCTGAGCTAGAAACTTGGCTTGCAAACCAAAAATACCAGGGTGGTTTTACCGAAAGAATGTTCACCTCTGTCGAGAACCTGAAAAATACCCGTATGGAACTCGCCTTTCCCAAGTTTGAAGCATCCTACAAGGACTCTCTTGTCGGAGAGTTGCAAAAGCTGGGTATGACCGATCCCTTTGATGGGGCAAAGGCCGACTTCTCCCTGATGACAGAGAGTAAGAGCAAAGACTTGGTTATTGGAGAGGTGTTGCACAAGACGTTCATCCGTGTGGATGAAAAGGGTTCTGAGGCTGCAGCGGTTACCTCGGTCATGATAAAAATGACCAGCATGCCTATTCGAGAAGAACTTGAACTGAGTTTCGACCGACCTTTCTTCTATGCCATCATAGACAGGGAAGCTAAAATTCCCCTGTTCATGGGAGTTATGGAAAATCCTCTAGCCGAGTAAGGCCAGAGGATCGATAAGGAACCCATTGGGAAAAATCACCTGAAAGAACTCAGATCAAATCTGTGCTATCTCCCTTGTCAGGGAAAACTCTAAAGGGCGTCCTTCATAGTAGCCGCGCTTCTCTTCGGGCATAAGGGCGGCCATCCTGAGCATGATTTCATCTATGAGGGCTTCACGGGCAACCGCATCAAGACGCCCACCTTTTTTTACGATCTCAAAAGGCTTTCCAACCGCTATGGTGACAGGTGTACGCCTGAGGCGTTTGAGGTTCTTTGAAAAGTCAGAGAGACCCATGATCACCACAGGAACCATCGGGGCATCCTTCTTGTGTGCTATGAAGGCCATGCCTGCCTTACCCTGCTGGAGCTTCTCATCCTTGCTCCTGGTCCCCTCGGGAGCCATGGCTAGGATTTCTTCGCGGTCAAGGGCGGCGAAACATGCTTCCATGGTTTCACGGCCCATGTTCTCACGGTCGACAGGGATGCTTCTCCACAAATCCATAACCCAGCCAAGAAACTTGTTGTCCCACAACTCCTTCTTTGCCATGGCAAGAAGATTTTTACGCTTGAGAAAAACATAGAGCATGGGCCCATCAAGCACATAGGTATGGTTGGCCAGCAAAATAAGCGGACCGTCTTGGGGAACTTTCTTCAATTCTTCAAGGTTTATACGGCAGGTAACCCTTAAGAACCCTCTCAATACTGTATTGACAATTCTTTCCGATATTTTCATAGCCAAACTATACCAGAGAGAAGTGTGGCGGAACAGAGCTAGGTTAAGAATTTATGCATGTACGACATGAGTTTTTCTATGCTATGCTAGAAAAAGGTACTTGCATAAGGAGCTTATCATATGGAAACACGAACATTTGAAAAATCAGGCATAACAACCTCCCTTTTGGGATTTGGCGCTATGCGCCTTCCTCTTACCCAAGACGGAGCTATAGATGAGGTGAAAGCTGAAGAGATGATGGACCTCGCCGTCAAGGGCGGGGTGAACTATGTTGATACAGCCTACCCATACCATGAGGGCGCGAGTGAAGCTTTTGTTGGCAGGGTAATGAAAAAATATCCTAGAAAATCCTTCTATCTTGCTACAAAGCTTCCTTGCTGGAAGGTCAGTTCCCTAGATGATGCAAAAAGCATATTCGCAGAACAGCTTGAACATCTACAGATGGAGTATGTTGATTTCTATCTCCTGCACGCCATTGACGGTGAAGCGTACGATAAGATGGTAAGCCTTGAGATCATCCCCTACCTTGAAGAACTTAAGAAAGAGGGAAAGATCAGGAATATAGGGTTCTCTTTCCATGGCATCTATGAGGATTTCGAAAGGATTATTACAAGCCAGGCTTGGGATTTCTGTCAGATACAGTACAACTACCTAGACACGAAAGAACAGGCCGGAACCAAGGGCTATCTGCTTGCAGAAAAGATGGATATCCCCGTCATTGTCATGGAGCCGATCAAGGGCGGGTCCCTTGCATCCCTTCCCCCAGATCTTCAGCACATCCTCAATGGTCTCGATTCCAAGGCCACCCCAGCTTCGTTTGCCATGAGGTGGGTGGGAAGCCACCCGTATGTGAAGGTTATCCTCAGTGGAATGTCCATCTTGGAGCATGTCTCTGATAATCTCAGGACACTCACAGACTTCGAGAAGCTCACTGAAAAAGAGTATATTGCCCTCGATGAGATTGGTGATACCATGCGAGGCAGGGTCGGCAATGGATGCACAGGGTGCAAATACTGCATGCCCTGCCCCTTTGGTGTCGATATCCCAGGGAACTTTGCCCTTTGGAATCGCTTTCGGATGTTCCAAAATTATGAGATGGTCAAAAAGGAGTGGGAAAATGCCGCCAAGCAGGATCAGAGACCCCCTGCC
>CAXYZP010000097.1:0-5964 GCA_964293175.1 uncultured Sphaerochaeta sp. | reverse complement strand
ACCATTCATCAAGGATATCACCGTTAAGCACTACTTCCCTAACATCCATAGTTACACGGCCTACATTTATCTACCTGCTCACAGACTATAACATGTGCATGCTCTCTAGCGACTATGACTATGCCAACCTGGGAGAATCAAAACCAATGGGAACAGGGCCTTTCATGAGCAGCCAGTATATCCCCAAGGAATCAATTGCCATGGTGAAAAACCCAAACTATTGGGATCCCACTCTTCCGAAGGCAGACAAAATCCTCATCTATTTTGTAGCTGACATTGAAGCGAGCATATCCATGCTGGAGGCTGACAAGGTTGATATCGTCATCAATGTTACGTCCATTATCAGAGACCGCCTGGAAAAGAGTGACAAATATACTGTCATAACACCCTATCAGGAACAGCGCCTCATTTCCTTGAATGTTGATGTGAAGCCATGGGATGACAATCGCGTACGTAAGCTTTCAAATATGCTATAGATCCCAACGAATTGTCGAAAAACGTCACACAAAATAAACTTGGACAAGGGAGTGAATATAGTGAGACCCCAATCATGAACATGCTTGCCCAGCACAAGGAGCTTCCTTTACGTAAGCGTGATATTGCAAAGGCTAAAGCCCTGCTTGCAGAAGCAGGATATCCTAATGGGGTGAAAAGCGAGATGTACTATGCAACAGACCATCCCTTCAACAAGGAGATAGCTCAAGCTGTCAAGGAGATGGTAGCACCGGCTGGCATCGATATTGATCTCAAGGGATATACGCGTGATGTCTACCTCACCCAATACTGGCTGAATGTTCCTGCGTCGGTCACCGGTTGGGTTGGACGAATAGATCCCTACATGTTCCTAGCCTATGGCTTTAAAGGCGATTCCCCTTGGAATGAGACTCATATCGATGATCCTCGTATAAATAAACTCATCGATCTGATATCCAGTGAGTTGGATAATGAAAAGAGACAAGTCTATTATGACGAGATTCAGGATATCTTCTATGCAGATGGCGGTTTGATGAACCTACAGGTTCCTTACATGGTTGCCATCAACGAGCGTATTTCTCAATTCTTGCAGCCTCTGACAGTTATAACTCAGCTGAAATACACAGATATTATCGAATGAACGTAACAGTTCAAGCAAAGGGTAGTCAGCCTCATTAAGATATGAGGCTGACTTGCCTTTTGCTATTCTGATTTGTCGCCCTAGTATGTTTGCATCTCGAGACCAAGCATAGATCTCCTTAGCGCCGATGCCTCTCCTCGGTAGATCTCGCGAGCCTGCTTATTCCTGAAGCATCCCTTACTGTTTCTCAGACGTACAATTGTGAATCGATTCTATGTTGAAGTCATCGGCAAACATCAGTATGGAATCCTTGTAGTTTTCAAACCTGCTGACAAGACTCCTGGTCTTGCCCTTTTGGTGATAGGCGGGCTGAGATTCCTGATGATCTTGTCTTACTTGCTCTTGAATTAAAGGTGGGTTCATTCCCCGCCCCTTTTTGATGGCGGAATCGGAGTCTCTAGGAATCGTATTCCCTTCATTTTCTCAAGTACACAACCAGATACAAACAATCCTTGTAATGAGTTTTTCCCTAGTGTGTTGATGGGCGTTACAGAGAGTGTTTGGGTTGTTTATTCGTATATAGTCTTTCAGAATTGCCGGCAGACGGCTAAATACTATAGAGCTATTTCTATACCGATTCAGGTAGACGTATACCTAGTGTTACAGCCTTTCACATCAAAAAGCCTCGCAAATGACTATTGATATAAGTTTCTATCTGGGTAAAAGGGAACGGGTGTATAAAAAAACAAAAAAAACAGAAAAAATGAATGCGATTTCCATGGGAAATCGGTAATACATCTTGTTTTGTGTTTCAAGATCTACGTATACAGTTGGGGTACTACATCAGATAGGTATGCATTGTTTATTTTTTTTGTCACCATGAACAGTAATTGCTGCTCCTACATCGATCAGGGAAGCAAAGAAATTCGGATAAGAAACTTCTGTACAACCTACATCATTGATCCGGACACTACCGTCCACCATCAGGGAGGCGGCAGTAAGAGCCATAGCCACCCTATGGTCGTTATGGCTCTCTAGCGTTGCTCCATGGAGGGGAAACCCTCCATGGACTACCATATGGTCACTTCCAATAGTTATTTTAGAGCCAAGCTTGCCCAGTTCCTCAGCCATGACTTGGACCCTGTCACTCTCCTTGACCCTCACATGAGCAAGGTTGGTGAAGGTTGTCTCCCCTTCAGAAAAGAGGGCCGCCACACACAGGGCAGGAAGAGCATCGGGGATATCCCCTAGGTCAATAACCTGCCCCCCTTTCAGTTTCTTGCCACCCTTGATAGTCAATGTATGTTCCAAATTGTTTATTACGATGTCAGCACCCATAGAAATCAAAAGGCCTACCACACGCTTGTCCCCCTGCGCATCAGAAAAATCCAAACCTGACAGCGTAAGGTGAGAATCTGAGACGAGGGCAGCCACCAGAGGGAAAGCAGCAGAAGACCAGTCGCTGGGAATGGTAAACTCACCGTTTCTGTAATGCTGGCCCCCTTCAATAACAAAGTGGGTATATACAGGCTCATTACCCTGAACTGTCGCCCCAAAACGGCGCATCCAGTCCAGCGTCATCTGGATATAGGGTTTTTCCAAAGGATTAGTCACCGTAATTTCGGACCTGTTCTTAGCTAGGGGAGATGCAAGCAACAAGCTTGAGACAAATTGGGAGTTAAAACCATCCAAGATTACCTCTCCTCCCTTCAGTCCACCCTTGACAACCAAAGGAGGTGCTTGTGAATTTCCCCTGAAAATGGTTACGTCGGAACCCAGGCTTCTCAAAGCATCGACCAGGACCTTGATGGGCCTTTTTTGTATCTGCACAACACCGGTGATGAAGGTCTCCCCCTCGGTAAGGGTAGCCAATGAGGTAACAAAGCTGGTGGTGGTTCCAGAGTTCTTGGTATCTATACCTTTTTCAGGCACAGAGAGCGGTATGCCCCTACCCTCTATGACTAGTTGGCGCTCTTTTCTGGTAACCTTCGCACCAAAAGCTTTTGCAGCTTCTATTGCGCTCTCCCCGTCACCGCTTAGCAAGGGATTGTTGATAGTGCTGATCCCTTTTGCAAGGGTTGCAAGCAAGACAGCACGAATGGTATGGCTTTTGGAGCCTGGAACTTCAAGATTCCCTTTCAAAGAGCTTTTGGTAACCGTCACATACATAGAAAACCTCCATTCAAGCCGTCATTCGTCTTTATCAGGCAATATACTGTAAAAAAGGATCCATTCTGGTTGTACATGGTACATCCTCATAAAATATAGATTGTTTATTAGCAGAACATTTCCTTATGAAGGAAGTACATTCCCCAGATTTGCCAGATCGGGCCTCAGTTTTTCTGCACCATCGAGAAAGATGGGGGTAACATGCTCGATTACCCTATTGGTGATGACCATCACACGGATAACCCGCTCCAGCATCCCTTCGATCTGGAGCTCCTGCATACAGAAAAGCGGCGTCGTTGCGCAGTACCCACCCTTGCGCAGGCCTGCTGCCGGGTTACGGCTCTTCAGATCCCCTGTCTGGGTTAGCAGGAGGCAGGCTATATCGGACTCTGTTATGCCATTGGCTTCAAGGACTTTCGAGTAGAGTTTACAGGCCGCCTGTTCGATAAGGGAAGGATCATCACTGGGAACACAGATGGCCCCGCGCACTGCGCTGATAAGAGGATTGTTCATGTATATCTCCTGTTAGCTGACAACCACACCATCGGTTACCAGATTTTCAATGATAGCTACGAGCGTGCTGAGGGTGAATACCCCACCCATCCTGAGAAGTGTCAGCACTATAGGGGAGAGGGGGAACACACGGTCACTTCCCCATACGATAAAGGAAAAGACAATTATCCACAGCCCGAACAACAGGTTGGTCCAACTGATGAGGATGAGGGCAAACTGCAAGAGGTCGATGAAGCTCTGACTCACCAAAAAATAACTGCTCGATAGGTATACCAAGAAAAAAAACAGGTATAGGAGCATGGTATAGGTGTGAACTCTGCTGGAGAATGCCAGCAACCTTCGGGTGTGTAACATAGGCCTATCGTACCACCTTAGCCTTACTTCGGGCAACTGGAAAACTCACAAAGATGGGAGAGCCTTCGACCGAAACCTCCAAATGCTCTTGTATGCAGGTGTTGGAAAGGGAAATGGAGTTGAAGGTCATTGAATAGGAGACAAGAGGCCACTTGAGATCTCTTGCCACTACAGAAGCAACCCCCTCTAGGGTAGCTGGGTAGAAGCTGACGGTAGTCCCTATATCCAGATTTTCAAATTGCTGAAAGGTAGAGACCAGAATATTGGTCTCATACCGAGTAAACCAAAGTTTTGGAGGACCAAAGTGAGAGAATAGGGAATAGGTCTGCATCAGGTGGTCCAAGCGATACCCGCCCCCTCCTACCAACACATACCCCTCATCACTATGTTGCAAAGCTTTTTCTATAGCCAGGTAGGTATCGCTGTGCTCCTTCTCAACAGAGTGCATCTCATGATCGAGCAATAGGGCCTCCTGGGCAAACTGTGTTGAATCGAAATCACCTATAACATAATGGACTGAAATCCCCAATGCCCTGGCAGTATCATACCCACTGTCTGCTGCGATAAGGAAATCTCCCTGCTGTAAAAGATCAGAAGGCAGGGACTCTGGCCCCCCTCCTCCTGTAAATACGATCGCCTTGCTCATATATTTCTCACTTTACCTTGCTGGATAGCATATATTGGAATACCATAGCAGTATAAAAACACAATAAGGATCCGCCATGTCAAATACTCCGGAACGTTTGAAAAACCTTGGCCTGCACACTGCAGACATTCTTCTTCCCAAATTGGGAGTGGACCTCTCAAAATGGGCTGTCGTCGCTTGTGACCAGTATACTTCAGAAAAATCCTATTGGGAACAAGCCCAATCGTATGTAGGAAGCGATCCTTCGACGCTGAATCTCATTTATCCTGAAGCCTACCTGGAAGAAACAGAACCAGAGAAGCGCATAGAAGCCATAAACACCCAAATGGCTAGCTATCTGAAGTGTGATCTCTTTGACACCTACAAGAACTGTTTCTTTCTGGTCCACAGAACCACAAACACCTATGAGAAAGGGCGATGGGGTCTGCTGGTCCTATTGGATCTCGAACAATATGACTATACAGTCGGTTCAAGATCTCTAATCAGGGCAACCGAAGGGACGATACTTAGCCGTATCCCACCTAGGAAAGAGATTCGCAAGAATGCCTCTTTGGAGCTTCCGCATATTATGGTGCTTATAAGCGACCAGGAAAAATCAGTCATTGAGCCTCTGGCAGCAAAAAGAGACCTGCTGAAACAGGCCTATGATACAACCCTCATGGCTGGGGGAGGTTCGCTTAGTGCATGGGTCGTTGACGAGCGAGATGATTTCGCCTGTATTGCCGCTGCCCTTGAGAAGATCAAGGCAAACCTCGACCCGGAAAACCCCCTTCTGTATGCGATGGGAGACGGGAATCACAGCCTGGCCACGGCTAAAAGCTGTTGGGAGGATATAAAACAAACCATTCCACAAAGTGAGTGGGACAACCACCCTGCAAGATATGCCATGGTAGAGCTCGAGAACATCTACGACCCCGGTCTTGCTTTCGAACCCATCCATAGGGTTCTCTTTGGCATCGAGTTTGAAACCTTCAAGGCAGAAGTAGAGAAACACGCTTCTTTTGTTGTCATCGAGAAGATTGCCGACCTTCCTACCCTGCATACGCTCATCAATGAAAAGAGTGAATTCCAACGCTTTGGGTATCGAGATAAGGATGGCTACTACCTGTTTAATCTATCAGGAGCGGCTGCGAACATCGCTGCAGGTACCCTACAGATAGTAATAGATTCCCTACTTGAACAGAAAAAAGCGACTGTTGACTACATCCATGGGGAAGAGGTTACGGCA
>CAXYZP010000096.1:0-5968 GCA_964293175.1 uncultured Sphaerochaeta sp. | reverse complement strand
GCAGTTCTAGCCTCCCTGATAGATATGGGAGGAAGGCTCCGCCTCATTGTCCAGAATATCGAAGTTGTCACCCCAATCTACAAAATGCCGAACCTTCCTGTAGCTAGGGTGATGTGGAGACCCGAACCAAATCTCAAGACAGGTTCCCATCTCTGGATCCTAGCCGGTGGTGCCCACCATGCAGTGCTCAGCTATGATGCTGATGCTGTGATGCTTGAGGATTGGTGTGAGATAATGGGCATTGAATATGTGCATATTCACAAAGAGACAACCGTAGAATCTTTAAAACAGCAGTTATTTCTTTCTGATATAGCTTGGAAACTTCGCTAGTATTCCTTGTCTCTAAATCTTTCTGGCCGATGATGATTATCATCGGCCAGAATTTACTAGGTAGTCTGACAAGACGCTCGTAAGCAAAACGATAGTATTACTGAAGAGGCTCTATAAGGAAAAGGGCTTGCATCACTGCAAACCCTTTTCCCTTAAAGAAGTTTCTTTGTTTCTTTTTCTCTATGTGGTCTCTGTCTTACAGGACCGACCCATTCTTAATGATGGCATTCTTGTTGATGACAATAATCCCGTCATGGACCGAGTACATTGCAAAGTCCCCTTCCTGACGAGGGATATCATCGATGCCGATACGACATCCGTCACCAATGCGCGCATTCTGGTCAATGATTGCCCTTCTGATGATAGTTCCCTTTCCAATGCCCACATTAGGAATACCCTTTTGAGTATTTTCCAGTTTTTCTTCCTCTGTCTCATAGAAGGATGCACCCATGCAGTAGACTCCATCCAGAGAGGCCCCAGATTCGATCAGGGTGCGCACGCCGATGATTGAGTTGACGATATATGCATTGGTGATTATCGAGCCCTCAGAGGCTAAGGAGGAGCTGATATTACAGAAGTTCACCTTGGTAGCGGGCAGGTGGCGACGGTGGGTGTAGATTGGCATATCTTCATCATAGAAGTTAAACTGTGGATTTATGGAAGCTAAATCGAGGTTTGTCTCATAGAATGCCTTGATAGTTCCAATATCTTCCCAGAAACCGTCGAAGAGGAATGTGGCGACTCTTCTCTGTTCTATCGCGCCGGGGATAATCTCCCTGCCGAAGTCTGTCTTGTCGTTGTTAAGTACCTCTTCCATGGTCCTTGCATTAAAGACATAGATACCCATGCTTGCAAGATACTCGTTGGAGGCATCCAACTTCTTATTCAGGGAGGCGAGCATGAAAGACTCGGTTACCTTGTAATCGGAGATATCCAGATCGCCAGCAGGTTTCTCATAGAACTTGTTGATGATACCCTCTTCATCGCAGCCGATGATTCCCAGTCCTGTAGCCTGTTCGCGGCTTATGGGCTTGGAAGCGATGGTAATTTCAGCTCCACTGTTGATATGCCGGTCAAGCATATCCTGGATGTTCATCCGATAGAGCTGGTCTCCACTGAGAATGATGTAGTAGTCAGCATTCTGGTCATGGAAGTGCTTAAGGTTCTTACGAACAGCATCTGCTGTACCTTGGTACCATGTATTGGTCTCGTTAGTCTGCTCAGCTGCAAGTATCTCTACAAATCCACTGCTGAACGTATCAAAGATATACGTATTGGAAATATGGTTGTGCAGCGAAGCCGAATTGAACTGAGTCAGGATATATATTCGACGAATTCCACTGTTGATACAGTTTGAAATAGGAATATCAACCAGGCGATACTTACCGGCAAAGGGGACTGCTGGCTTTGCGCGATCCATCGTTAACGGATAGAGTCTCGTACCTTTTCCACCACCCAATACAATTGCAATAGCCTTTGATTTCTTTTTTTTCATTTACTTTTTCCCCTCTGTGTTTTTTTCATAGATCGAAAGATAGGAACGGGCTGATCTTATCCAAGTACTATCCCATTGCATACAACGCTTACGTATTTCAGAAATGGTCGTATTTCCCTTTTTCCACCATGTGAGAGCCCTATCAGTTGCTTCCATTATAGCATCTGCGGTCATGGAACTAAAGAGAATTCCAGTTCCCGTCTTTGGGCTTTCATCCAAATCGATGATACTGTCAGCAAGTCCCCCTGTTTTCCTTGCTACGGGAATGGTCCCGTAGCGTAAGGAATAGAGCTGGTTAAGCCCACAAGGTTCGTACTTGCTGGGCATCAGGAAGAAGTCGGAACCGGCTTCAACCCTATGGGCGGCACGGTTGCTGAAGAGGATGTTTACCGATAGATTGTCATATTTTTTGCCCAGTTCGATAAGCTTGTCTTCTAGACCTTTTTCTCCTGTGCCGATGATGATCATCTGTAGGGGAAGATCCCTTACCATCTTTTCCAGTGCACAGGGGGAACCCTCCAACAGTTCAACAAATCCCTTCTGGTCAGCAATACGGCTTATCATCGAGAAAAGCGGAATGGAGGCATCGACCTCAAGGCCGAATTCTTTCTGGATCGAAGCTTTGGTTTTATCCTTACCCGAAGTGTCTTGTATGGAGAAGTGATCCTCGATGAATATATCCTTCTCGGGATTCCACTCCTGGTAGTCAATGCCGTTGATGATGCCAGTTAGCACGTCGTTACGGCGGGTTAACAACTGCTCTAGGTTACAGCCATACTCTTCGCTTTGAATTTCCTTGGCATAGGTAGGGCTGACGGTGGTTATGGCATCGGCAAACTCAAGACCGGTCTTGAGCATATTGGTTCTCTTTACAGGCGAGTCGCCATGAAACATTCTCTCTTCTGCCTCTATGGCGGTAGAAAGAAGTTGCAGACGAGAATACTCCCCTTGGAAGGCGAGGTTGTGGATGGTCATGACACTTTTTGTCTCTGCAAAGAAGGAGGACGTGTCGTCCTTGAGCAGATAGGGCACAAAGCCACAGGTCCAGTCATGGCTATGGATGACATCTGGTTTCCAGTCAAGGGCGGTGCAGAGGGGGAGGGCAGCCTTGTTCAGCAAGGAGTACCTCTCCAGATTGTCCAGGTAAGGAGTGAAGGAGGTATCCCCATAGATACCCAGCCTTGCATTGAACATGGGGTGGCATAGAAAATGATAGAGAACCCCGCCCAGCTCCTTCTCCATAAACGTGACTGTTTCTTGCTTTCCCAGAAGGTCTATATCTAGGGAGAGTTTGCTGTCAACAAAATCCGAGGTGTCCACACTGCCATAGCATGGCAAGAGTACGTGCACCTCGGCTTGTAAGTCACTAAGAGCTGTAGAGAGCGATCCTACAACATCCGCTAATCCACCCGATTTTGAAAATGGGACTGATTCACTTGAGACCATGAGTATCTTCATAAACTCAATTAGACCACTAAGGACTAGTTGTCGTCAAGGACAAATTACTGATATATGAGCTGAGGATACGATTTAGACGTATTCCATCCCTTCCAGCTCGTCAATATAGGAACTTGAACAGTGCGCGGCAACCGCACCATCGCTGGCTGCGGTGATCAACTGTCTGAAAACAGTGTCTCGTACGTCTCCGATGGCATAGAGCCCGGCAAGGGCCGTTTCCATTTTCTCGTTGGTTTTAGCATACCCATCCTGGTCTAGCAGGGTCTTATCGAGCAAGCCTGTCTGGGGTAACATGCCAACAAAGATGAATACAGCGTCAAACTCGCGGGTATACTCCTTGTTCTCCTTCAAGTCATTGAGAACAGCGGTGGTGACCTTCTTTCCATCCCCTACTATTTTTAAAAGGGTGTGGTTCATCACAATTTCTATGTTCTTGTTTCGCTCCACCTGCCTGACAAGGTTGTCCTGGCCACGGAAACGATCCTTTCTATGGATTATAGTGACATGCTCACTCATCTTGGACAGGAAGATGGCATCAGTAAGGGCTGTATCCCCTCCACCTACCACCAGAATTTTTTTGCCACGGAAGAAGGGACCATCACAGGTTCCACAGTATGATACGCCCTTGCCTGCATACTCCTCTTCGCCTTCAACTCCGAGATGACGGTGTTTTGCTCCAGTTGCCAAGATGACTGCTTTGGCCTGATAGGACTCACCACTGGTCTCTGCAATAAAGAGATCCTTCTCTTTTTTCAGAGAAAGTACCGAGGTATATGCTATTTTTGCGCCGAAACGTTCAGCTTGTGCTTGGAATTTGACTGCCAGGTCATAGCCTCCGATGGGTTCTTCAAAGCCAGGGTAGTTCTCGATCATATCGATGAACATGGTCTGTCCCCCTGGTGCGAGCTCTTCTATGATAGTGACAGAGCGCCCAGCCCTAGATGCATACTGGGCAGCAGACATGCCTGCAATCCCTGAACCTATAATTAAAATATCTTGTTCGATCATATCTTTTCCTCCATGGAACGTATTTTTTCTTGTAATACTAGCTCTGCGTCACTTTTTCTCACATATGTTGGACCTACCCCGATATCATCGGGACCCTCTTTCTGGAATTTCTCCCAACCCATCCTGATCAGGGTAAGGGGAAGGTTTGCAGAAAGTGTCTCATCAACAAAGATCTTACCCGTATAGGTTTTGATCTTATCAGCAAAGGCTGCGGCATCAAAGCCGGTGATAAGAGCCGAAGGGTATCCCTGCATAAGGGTTTCCATCTCTGGCACATCTACATCAAGGTCTGCACTCTGTCGTCTCCCCTCAGCATAGAGGGCAGTATAGAATCGTTTTTTCCTTGCATCGATGACAGGGATGATCGCACCGGGGAAATAAGAGACGCACCCAAACAGTGCATCCATCGTAGAGATGGAACACAGGGGGATGCCACTTGCAAGGGAAATACCTTTGAGGGCGCTCATGCCTATTCTCAGGCCTGTAAAGGACCCGGGGCCATGGGTGCATACCAACAGATCCAAATCCTTAAAGGAAAGGCCGTTGCGCTCACACATACTGAGCATGAGAGGAACCAAGGTTTCTGAATGTCTTGTGCCATTGGCGACGACCTGAACCTCATACCGCTTGAACAACGAAGTTTCGTCTCCAAGGGCCAGGCCCAGATGTATCGCATCGCTTGAGGTATCAATGGCTAAGATATTCACACGTGTATTCCTTCAATGGTTATTTCCCGCTTTGCATCGGGCATAATACTAATATCAACAAAAATAGTCCCATCGGGTAGCATATCCTGAATCTTTTCGCTCCACTCAATAAGAGTCACCCCATTTCCATAGAGCATCTCCTCCCCGCCGATCATTTCAAACTCATCTGTGCCACTGATCCTATACAGATCCATGTGATAGAGAGGAAGCTTGCCCTCATACTCCTGCATGAGGGTAAAGGTGGGACTTACAATGGCTTCGTGGATATCCAGAGCCTTTGCAATACCTTTGGCAAGCACTGTTTTGCCAGAGCCCAAGCTCCCACGGAGGGAGACTATAGAGCCTGCGGTACAAGCCTTTCCTATACGAAATCCCAAGTCAGAAGTCTCTTGGGGGGATGAGCTGATAAAGCGCATAGTCCATTACTCCTCAGTGTCGTCTTCTTCAAAAGAGACTTCCAGGTCGTCACCCTCTTCTGTGCCCTGGATATGGAAAGGTTTTTCCTTATCCTTTTGAAGCACTTCTGCAGTGTTTACGAATTGCTGCACGATAGGAGAGGAAAGTTTTTCACCTGTAGTCTGTTCGTAGTCACTCATCAGGCGGACAATGACAGGGTCTTTCTCATCTATATTCCTGGCGAGTTCCAGGAACTCCCGAGCCTCATCCAATTCACCATCCTGAAGATGGAGATAGGCAAGATTGGAAAGGAGCGTGATGTTTTTCTCATCAAGATCGATGGCAGTATTGAGATAATTCTTGGCCAGATCTTTTTTATCCGTTTCCAATGCGCAGATTGCAAGTTCATTATAGATGTCACTGCTGCTCTCTCCAAGGGAAATGCAAGAGAGAAATGCCTTTTCTGCATCAGCAAACCGAGTAAGGCGCCTAAGTGCCCAACCCTTAAGAAACCAAGCGTCCCACACCTTGGGATTGTCCTTAAGGTACTGTTCTAGATTGGTAAGGGCTTCAT
>CAXYZP010000095.1:0-5980 GCA_964293175.1 uncultured Sphaerochaeta sp. | reverse complement strand
TTGGTGGAAGTAATCAAAGAAATCGATGCATGGATAAATGATCAGCATCAGGGACCTTTCCAAGAGGGGCAGGTCATCCTCGATGGCTTTGATGCGGAACTTGATTCCCTTCGGTCCATCAAGGGAGGAGGCAAGGAGCTCCTTGCTGCCTACCTTGCCAAGATGCGCCTAGAGACAGGCATCACCACCCTCAAACTCTCCTCCAACAAGATCCTTGGCCACTACCTGGAAGTATCCAAAGGCCAGGTCGATAAGGTACCTTCCTCTTTTTATAGGAAACAGACCTTGGTGAACGCAGAGCGATATACCAGTGATGAGCTTATCGAATGCGAACAGAAGATACTCCAAAGCTCCTCTGAGGCCGAGAAACGAGAACGTTTTGTATATGAGTCCGTATTGGAGAAGACACGCACACAGAAAAGCCAGCTCTTGGCCATTGCAGGCCTTCTCAGTAGGGTCGACTGCCTGCAGGGTTTCGCCACCACTGCCAACAAGGGCGACTATACAGCCCCTCTCTTTATTTCTGAAAACTGCCTTACCATAGAGGGAGGACGTCACCCGGTAGTGGAACAACAGCTTGGTATAGGCTCCTTTGTCCCCAATGACCTTACCATAGAAGAGGAAGGCCAACGCTTCTGCCTCATTACCGGACCCAATATGGCGGGAAAATCAACCTTCCTACGCCAAAATGCCCTGATAGTCCTTCTCGCCCAGATAGGCAGCTTCGTCCCTGCCAGAAGGGTGGAAATGGCCGTTGTAGACCGCCTGTTCTGTAGGGTTGGAGCAAGCGATAATCTTGCGCGTGGAGAATCGACCTTTCTTGTGGAGATGCAGGAGGCCGCACATATCCTCCGCACTGCTACAAACCACTCCTTGGTCATAGTTGATGAGTTGGGTAGGGGAACCAGTACCCAAGACGGTATGTCCATCGCCTATGCGATGATGCAGACCCTCTTGGAGTTGGGATCGAAAACCCTGTTTGCCACCCATTATCATGAATTGGCCTACCTGGACAACTCTCTGGTACAACTGCTTACGCTGCAGGTCCTTGATCAGGGGGGTAAGATCACCTTTGTGCGCAAGGTCATCAAGGGGATAGCCAACAGCTCCTACGGCCTCAATGTAGCCAAGATGGCCGGTGTTCCCGCATCGTCACTGCGCAAGGCCCGCTATTTTCAGAAACGGCACTTCGCCGAGTATGGGATAGCGAGTCCGCAACTGGAACTGTTTGCAGATAACGAACAACCCTCTGATACCGACCTCCCTTCTCTGACAGCAGGGGAGGAAGCGGCCCTTGATAAGATCCGCGACTTTCATGTGGAAAGCTCCTCTCCGCTCTCCGCTTTGGTCCTGTTGGAGGAGCTTAAGGCTCTGCTTGAAGCGGAGTGATCAAAGCCTTCTCTATTAGGGTATGCTGTGTATCCATTGCGGTCGCTTCTCAGATACCTTACTTTGTCCTGCCTGCTCTAACGAGCTGAAAGATCAAGCTTATAGGCAACGATATTCTGCTTTGTGCCCCACCTGTAACCGTCCTCTCCAAGATACGGCCTATCCTTGCCCCTTTTGCCAAAAAGGCCTGCAGGCTTACGCATCCTATACAGGTATCGTCTCCTCTTTGCTCAACCAGTTCAAAGCTGGTGAGGAAAAAGCAATTGCGAAAATACTTGCCCCCCTCTATATCCCTATGCTCGAAACTCTTAAAAAACCTCTGCTGTTGCCAGTGCCCGCCAGCAGGAAAGGATTGTCAGATCGTGGATTTGATCAGATGAGGTGTATTGTTGCAAGGCTAGGAAGGATGACAGGGTATCCATCTCTATTGTTATTCGCCCAAAAAGGGGAGGGTCAAAGCAAATTCCTTTCCTTGGAACAAAGAAAAATGCGACATACCCTTTCCCTCATTCCCAAAGACAAAGAGGTCGGACACTATAAGAAGGGAGGGTATACCTTTGTCCTGCTGGATGATATCTGTACCACAGGCTCAACGCTTGAAACCTGCAAGGCTTTACTCGCTGCAAGGTATGGCATCGAAGCAAGCTCTGTTGTTGTTGCCATGGTTTGAGTTTTTTATCTAAAATGTCAAAATTGTATAAACAATCCTTGCTCATTTATCAGTTATATAGCCCTTCTGATTGACAAGAGAGGGGTATCTGCTTACTATACATGTAGGATATGTCTGATTATTGGGGGATCGCTCGAAGGCGAATCCCTTTTTTATGACAATTGGAAAGGTATGTTAGGAACAGGAATACAAAATACAAGTTTATTTGCGGAGTATGCTCCGCTTTTGGAAGCCCTTGGCGTCACCCTCGTTGATATCAACAGGATTGACCGTGGCTTCAGTGTCGGAGTACACATCATCATCATGACCAAAGGCCGTGAGGTTGATGTATATGATTGTTCGAAAGTCTATAAGCTCGTCTATCCACGCATGGAGTTGCAATTAGACGAAAGGGATCTCGAACTTGAGGTATCCACCCCAGGGTTACAGAGAACCATTAAGGATGTGTATGAGTTCACCCTGTTTGTGGGTAAGCGTGTGCGTGTCTATGATACAGAACATGGTGATTGGATCAGTGGTCTGATCACAGAGAACGATGATAGTTCAGTTACCCTTAGTACTGTCTATATCGGCGATTCAAAAGAGATGATAGAGACAATGGTCGTACCCTTTGCAAGAGTTCAGAAAGCAAAGCTCGACTATAGATGGGAGGACAATACACATGGCAACTGATTTAGGTGACGCTATCCGAAGCATGGTGGCGGAAAAGAATATTTCAGAAGATCTGGTACTTAACACTATTGAAGAAATTCTCCGTGCTGCCTATAAGCGTAAGTATGGTACTGAGGAAAATGCCGTCATTGAATTCAGTGAGGACTTCTCCTCAGTTGAACTTAGTGCTAGAAGAAAAATAGTCGATGATGATGACTGGTACAATGAAGTCACCGAAATTTCCTTGACC
The DNA here is from genome assembly GCA_964293175.1 of uncultured Sphaerochaeta sp. GTDB lineage: Bacteria > Spirochaetota > Spirochaetia > Sphaerochaetales > Sphaerochaetaceae > Sphaerochaeta. Next base: position 3,020 of record CAXYZP010000095.1, on the reverse strand, counting down.
GATGCCAAGGAGATTCACGAAGATTGTGAGATCGGCGATGAGTTGCTTATTCCAGTCGACCTGAAGGATTTTGACCGTATCAGCGTGCAGAGCGCCAAACAGAGAGCTCACCAGAGCTTTAGGGATATCCAGAAGGATACCCTCTACAGTGAATTCAAGGCTAAGGAAGGGCAACTGATCATCGGTTACTTCCGCAGGCAGGTTCCCAATGGCGATATTTATGTAGATATTGGTTCAACTGAAGGTATTCTTCCCAGACGCAACCAGTCCAGTCGTGAAAGCTATGGCAGCAACGACAAGATCAAGTGCTATGTAGAGAATGTCGAAAAGGCCGAACGCGGTGTACGCGTAGTCCTTTCCAGGACCCATACAGAATTGATCAGACACCTGTTTGAAGTTGAAATTCCTGAAATTGCACAAAATCAGATAGATATCATTAAGATCGTCCGTGAAGCCGGATATCGTTCCAAAGTCGCTGTTGCATCTCGCAATGATGAAATCGACCCAGTTGGTGCATGTGTCGGGTTGAAGGGAAATAGAATTCAGACTATCATGGGTGAGATAGAAGGGGAGAAGATCGATATTCTTCGCTACGACACCAACCCGCTGAACTATATCCGCAACGCTTTGTCCCCAGCTCAGGTAAAAGACGTAGTGGTTTTGGACAAGAACATTTTCCACGCGGTGGCAATAGTGGACGAAAGTCAGCTGTCATTGGCTATTGGAAAACAAGGCTTGAACGTCAGGCTTGCAAATAAGCTTGTGGACTGGATCATTGATGTGAAGACCCAGGCCCAGTTCAATGAATTGGACATTGCAACCGAAGCTCGTTCACGAGCGGAAAGTTTCTTTGGACAGCCTGATGAATTTGGTGAAGTGCATAGTTTTGCAGATCAATTTCCTATTGCTGCAGATGGTTTGGAAGAGGGCGCACCTGCTATTGAAGAGGGCCTTGTCGGTGAAGACGAGATTGCACTTTCCGATCTCCCTATGGATGCACAGCTGTTGCAAAAGCTGCAGTTCCATGATGTGTATAGTGTTGAGGAGTTTATTAACCTCAGCGAGGAGGATCTCGCTTCTTTCACAGATTTGAGTGAGGAAGAGATCATAGCTATTAAGGATACTATCAACGAGTATGTCGATATCGTTGAAGATGAAGAAGATGAGGATACCGAATATATATGCCCAAGCTGTGGTTCGGCGATCACCATCGATATGACTGTGTGCCCAAGCTGTGGTACAGGTCTTGCATTTGAGGTAGAGTAATATTATCCAAGAGGGAATAATGACGGAAGAGAATAATAAGCCAAAAGCAACGTTGATCAAACATGTAGTACATCCATCGGAAGCCAAGGAAGAGAAGAAGACTTCTCCTAAGGAACCCGAAACAAAACCCAAGGCTCCTGAAAAGAGAAGGGTAGTTGTGGTGAAGAAGAAGGTTGTGGTAGTTAAACCGCAAGCTCGACCCGTTGCGTCTAGCTCAAGCACTGATTCTTCAACTCCCAGCACTGAACAAAAGCCGGCAGGACAGAAGCGTACTGGTACCTTAAGAAAAACAGTACGTTCTACAGGGGATAAGATTGTTACTTCCCCACTGCATACCGGTCCCGTTGTCATAAGGCCTACAAACCTTCCTCCGGTACCTAACCAAGGTCAGACCGTAAAGGATCATGCCGAATGGGCGAGTAAGAATCCCAATGGCGTTGCTCCTACACCGGCACCTCCTTCCACTGGTCCCCGCATTGCAGGGACTGTAGGGGGAAGACCCGCACCAGGTTCCCGTCCTCCCTATCAGGGCAACCGCTCTGGTGGTGGATATCAAGGGCAGGGTGGCGCTCCTAGAACTGGCTATCAGGGAAATAACCCTCGACCTGCTGGTACTGGCTATCAGGGAAATAATCCCCGTCCAGCCGGAACCGGCTATCAGGGGAACAACCCTCGTCCTGCCGGAACTGGCTACCAAGGAAACAATCCAAGACCTGCTGGTACTGGCTACCAAGGGAATAACCCTCGTCCTGCCGGTGCTACTGGTTATCAGCCACGTCAGGGGGGATACCAACCTCGTCAGGGAGGTGCTCCCGGTGGATTCAGACCCGGCGGAGCAGGAGGACGTCCTCCTTTCAATCGCCCAGGCGGTGGTGGTCCTAAACCCGGTGGCGGAGACCTCGAACTCAACCAGAGAACTCCCAAGAAGTCTTTCAGAAAAAAGAATTCCGCTTCGTATAAGAAGAGAAATGCTGAAGAAGAGAAAGAATTTCAGATCCAGAGAAGAAAGGAACAGGCAGCAGCAAAGCTCGCTTCCGTTCCTAAGCAGATAGATATGATGGAAGTCATCTCTGTCTCCGATCTGGCTAAGAAAATGAATTTGAAGGCTAGTGACATTATCGCCAAACTATTCAAGATGGGCATGATGGTGACAATTAACCAGCAGATTGACTTTGAGACCGCTGAGATCGTTTGCAGTGACTACAACTGTGATGTGCATCTTGTGTCCCTGTATGATGAGACCCTCATCACTCGTGAACCTGAAACTGACAAGGATATGGTCGATCGCGCCCCTATCGTTACGGTAATGGGCCACGTTGACCATGGTAAGACCAAGTTGCTCGATGCCATTCGCTCCGCTAAGGTAGCCGATGGTGAGTTTGGGGGAATAACCCAGCATATCGGTGCATACAAGGTTGCTCTTGAAGGCAAGGGTGATGTGGTTTTCCTCGATACTCCCGGACACTCCGCATTCTCTATGATGCGTGCTCGTGGAGCGCAAGTCACTGATATTGTCATTCTCGTCGTTGCAGCCAATGATGGCGTGATGCCGCAGACCCGTGAGGCCATTGACCATGCGCGTGCTGCCAAGGTTCCCATCATTGTCGCTATAAACAAGTGTGACCTTCCTGAAGCAAAACCCGATAGGGTGATGCAGCAGCTCAGTGATCTTGGCCTAATGCCAGAGGCATGGGGTGGAACGACACTGTACTGCCAGATTTCAGCTTTGAAAAAGACTGGAATCGAAGAATTGC
>CAXYZP010000094.1:0-6000 GCA_964293175.1 uncultured Sphaerochaeta sp. | reverse complement strand
CCAGGTAAGTTCGAGTCGGTGCGTGGAGGATCCATCACCAAGGAACACCAGGGTGAAGGAGCCTTCAGGGCCTTCCTTGCGACGGACCTCCTCAAGACCGAGGGCCTCCTTGTAGAAGGCAAGGGATGCATCAAGGTCGGTTACGTTGAAGTTATTGTGTGAAAAATGGAATTTCATGAAAGCCTCCAGGTTTGGTTCTTGTGTGTAATCTGTAAAACGTTTGTCGATATTTGCTCTTGTAGTTTTTCGCATACAGAGAAATCATTCCAGAAATGCATAGGAACAAGCAGGGCAACATCTGAGTGAGTGAGCAACTCAACACTGCCCAAGCCGAAGGATTTGCCTAGGCGGGGGTCTACAGGGACAAAGGCAAGATCAAGTTTAACAGGCAACTTCTCCACTTCAGAGAGGTAATCCCTGGCCATCTGCAGATTCCACCAGTCAGGTTCCCCCTCCCAGTGCCAGTGATTCAAGTCCCCAGCATAGTAGATGGTCTTCCCGTCTACCTCGAGAACAAGTGCAATGCCCTCGTCAGTCGACTTGAAGGTATGAATTTTCAGTCCGTCCAACTCAAAAGTGATGTTGCTCTCTAAAAAATGGACATCTTTTTCCAAAGCTTGGGGAATACGTTCCTTAGGGATATCAAAGGAGAGCAGATACGAGACTGTCTCCACATCTTTAGCGAGAGAAAATATCTTTTCTGAAAAATGATCGCCATGCCTATGGGTAGAAAAGACATATAGGCTCTTATACAAATCAAACGACGGCACGTCCCCCTCTGTATAATCGAACAAGAGAGAAGCCCTTTCTGTTTCCAAGAGAAAACAGCTGTGATGTATATAGGTCAATTTCATACCTTTAAGATGGGCTATGGCAAAGACGAAGTCAAGGGATTAGCAAAAAGACTCCCTCTTATGATATACTGAGGGGCGGAGGCAATAGATGCTACAAATACAGATACTTGATAAGAAAAAAACCATACTGGGAACCAGTGGTCCTAGTGGTGACGGAGTGGCCCTTGTCCATGTTCCTCCCTATAGAAATGGAGACCATATAGTACTCACAGTTGACGAGGAAGGACTCTATGAAATCCAGCTTGATGAAGCAGTGGGTAAGCACACAGTCTACATCAAAGACACAGCAACCTATGAAATCCCTACTGAACCAGAAAAAAAGACCCCTTTTTCCCTTCAGGCGTTCAGTGGAGAAAAACACCTGCTCACCCTTGCCAAGTCAAATATTCAGGGCTTTTACCGAAACCTTGCCCTCAATCCCTATGACAACCACCACACCCTTGGTATGGCACCTCATGCCTCTGCCAATGTGGAGACTAGAAATGAGATGCAATTCGCAGCACGCAATGCCATAGACGGTGTTCTGGAAAACCGTGACCACGGTAGTTATCCCTATACAAGCTGGGGCATCAACCAGGATCCCAAAGCAGAGCTCACCGTTGAATTCGGACGTCCTGTCACCATTGACCTGGTAAGGATAACCCTCAGGGCTGACTGGCCCCATGACTCCTGGTGGAAAGAGGCTACCCTTACCTTCAACGACGGTGAGACCTTGGTCTGTACCCTGAAGAAAGACCAATTGCCCCAAAGCTTCCGCATACAGGAAAAGACTATCACCAGCATAAAGATAGGCAACCTTATCAAGGGCGATGATGCACTCTTCCCAGCCCTTACTCAGATAGAGGTGTTTGGAAGGGACTAAGAGGATCCCGGAAACAGAAAATAATAGATTGGATGAGAATGCACTAAGCACCAAACAACCCGGTCCCCACGAAAAACGTGGGGACCGGGTTGTTAATCACACAAGCAGCATCTGTTTACGTATGTAAAAAAGCAACAAGATAGAGTGAAACGCCGAATGATACGCCTATCAAAACTAGATCAATAGAGTCTTCCCTCCCACTAATTCTTACGAGTTGCGTCAGAAATCTCCCTGCTCAAATGTCTCCAACGCCTCTTCCAGAAATCCTGATTCATACAGAAGATCAAGTAAGGTATAGCGATTTCTAATCATCTGAGCTGCTCGAATGGCATGCAAGAAGTTCTCCTTAGTCGTATTGATATCAGAATACGTAAGGGGACATGAGACCTCTGCCATGGCTTGTCGCAATTCCTTAAAGGGAGGAAGTTGCACCGAACAACGTCGTAATATATGCGGTAAGGCAATATGGATAGCTTTTCTTCGGACTATTAGAGCATCATCAGAAAGAAATTTACTTTTAGCAATCGGCAATATCTGATGGAGCAAAGCAGGGGCGAAAGAGAATGTTTGTTCAATGCTCTTTTTCCTCTCTTCCCAGTTTTCTGATGGATTTTGCATGATAGAAGAGAAATCCATCCTGGGTAGCCTCTCATATAGAAAGCTCATGGCAAGGGTTCCTACGGCAACCTTGAAGCCATGGCTTACAGGAAGGCCATCCATCTCCAAGTGCTCCATCTCCCAGACATGGCTAATGAGATGCTCGGCACCGCTGGCAGGGCGGGAGTCGTGCATGACCTGCATGGCAAACCCACTTGCAGAGAGGGCATCAAAAAGAATACCCACAGAGTGGTGATCACGGTTCGCAATCTCCTTATGGGCTGCATAGACCTTTCTCAGGGGGGTCTGCACCATCGTCCAAACGTCTTCACGAATTGGATGCTGAGCCATCTGATCAGCAACTATCCAATCAGCAGCCGCTGTAAACTTAGCCATACAATCCCCAAAGCCGGCTCCTATCATGGGCATGGGCGCAGAACAAAGGATGTCGGTATCTGCAACAACGGCCGTTGGAGCATTACAAGGCAGGGTCTGTTTGAAGCCCTTGATAGAGACCGCAGCTCCATAGGAGGTATAGCCATCGACAGACGGTGCTGTTGCCACCACCATGTAGGGACGGTCCACCTCAGAGCTTGCACGCTTGGTAATATCGTTGAGAGTCCCTGACCCAAGAGCTATAGCTATACTGGCATCCTTGCTAAGAGAGAGGCGTACCCTCTCGATGGAGTACTCATCAGCATAGACCTGGGGAAGAGCTGCAAAACAGCACTGTCTGACCTCTATACCCTGTTGCTCAAGACTCTGGATAAGGGCGAAGCCACCTATACCAAGGGTATTCCCATCGGAAACCAATAAGGCAGGTGAGTGCCCAAAGGCCTCCACAAACAAGGCTCCCACTCGTGTGATAGCCCCCTTTTCCACAACAGCAATCTTGGTATCCATGATTTCTCCTCAAAACGAGCATACCACAAGATACCCATACAACGAAACCTACCAATGCTTGATTCAGAGAATCAAGCATTGTACAATTCCTACATGAAAGAGCAAACCTTCTCCATCCTAGGGGATTCCATCTCTACCTTTGAACGATGCAATCCCCCTGAAAATGAGGTCTTCTACCCCAAGGAAGGCTGTGATGTCCTCAAGCAGGAGCATACCTGGTGGCATCTTCTGAAAGAAGAGACAAACTTACACCTGATCATGAACGAATCCTATTCAGGGGCCAGGATAAGCGTAACAGGAGCTCGTCCCCCCTCCTCCAGCTATCTCTCGCAAACAAGACAAGAACGCTTGCGAGGGAATATAATCATTATCTTTGGCGGGACCAATGATTTTGGGCAGGCAGAAAACCCAGCAACCCTTGAGATCTTCAGCGAAGCATATGAGCACCTGGTGCGCTCGATGGTACAAACCCACAAAGACAGCAAGCTCTATTTTTGTACTCCGCTACAACGAACAGACAAGGCCCTCGACGAGAATAACATCCAAGGGTGGAATCAGAATGATCTGGCAAGGACCATCAGAAAAACAGTAGAGCGCTATCCAGAGGCAAACCTCATAGACTTGGCAGCTCACACCATTACAGAAGGTGATAACCTGCTCTTCGATGGCCTCCACCCTACAAGACAAGGGATGAGGCTTATCACCGATCTGGTCAAAGAGGGATTGGGGCTAATCTGATATAAGAAAAACTCTGGTCCTATGCTCCAACCTAAAACTTTTCGTCTTGTCCATTGATGAAGAAGCCCTACAACTCAATACAGAGATGTGGGGCTTCTTAAACGATCAAACGCTCCAGATAGTACGTTACAACAGGACTTTGTCCGCTTCAGAGGCCATCCTCAGATGCTCGACCGAAAGAAGATTATCCGCCTGCATTTTGGAAAGGATGGTGGAAACAAGAGAGAAAAGCTCCTTGTCCTCAGAGTAATCAGCCTCGGCAAAGAAATCGATACGCTGCTCACGCATGAGCTGGTGACTGGTTTCCAAGTCCCCACTCTTATGCACGGCAATACTCTTTCCCCCATTGTACTTGACCAACTTCATACACGGCACATCGGTAAGACCGTCTCCAATGTAAATCATATTGGTAAAGGGTACGGGGCGGCTGTTCTCCGGGGTAAAATTATTCAGTTTCTTGTCCTCAAAAACATCCAGCACCCCTTTGTTAATCCTGAATAGGAACTGGGTCTTCGCTGTGTAGTTTACCGAGAGCTTCGGCCAGACTGCAACATCATTCTCATCATAGAGATACTCGCTGGCATAAATGCGTTTGAAGCGGTCGCCAACACTCGATCCTTGTATAATCTCCCGTAAGCCAGAGGAGATGATGTAATGGTCAATGACAAGACCAAGCTCTTGTCCTATCTTGTCTATAGCTGCAAACCAAGAGAGAACCCCTGGGAAGAACTCCAGGTTTGATCCCAAGGCTACAAAGTCACTTCGCCTTATGGGCTGGCTCCGTCTTTTGGATTCATCAAGCATGAGCTTCATATAGGCAAGGATGCTGTCCATCTCCTCCTCTTGGGCAAGGGCAATGGCCTTTGCCCAGAACGAACGGGCTTCCATACCCAGTTTAGGGATGAAGGTATACTCCTGCATGTCCTTGGTTGTGAGAGTCTTGTCAAAATCATACATGATGGCGATGGTAGGTTTCTGTTGCATACAAAACAGTATACCACGGGAGGGAATAGGAGATATAGGGTTATATGGTTGACCTATCAACTAATTTTATATATATCTTTACCTATGAAGCATCAAAGTATTGGCCGTCTTATAGCCATCTTGCACAGGCAAAGTCAAATATACACCAACAAAGCCTTAAAAAAATTCTCGCTGACAAGCGCAGAGTATCCTTTCCTACTAGCCTTGTTCCATAGAGAGGGACAGACACAGGAGGAGCTTTCCTCCTACCTCTACATAGACAAGGGGGCAACAACACGCGTCATCAAGGCACTCATTGCCAAAGGCTATGTAACAAAAGAGCAAGACGACAAAGACAAGCGGTGTAACCGCATCTTTTTGACTGACAAAGCCAAACAAGAACAAGAGGATATTCACTCCTGTGTTATGCAGTGGAACTCCTATATTACTGAAGATCTTGACGAAGAAACCTACCAATGCATCTTTTCAGGATTGCAAACGATGGTCGATCAGGTCGAAAAGAAACCCATTCCTGAAACTACTGGAGCAAAATGAACATACAAAAACAAAACCCCCTAGGCGAATTGAAAATATCTAAACTGTTGATCCAGTTTTCAGTACCGGCTATCGTCGGCATGATGGCCAATGCCCTCTACAACATCGTAGATCGCATCTTCATAGGCAATAAGGCTGACCTTGGTGCCTATGGCATTGCAGCCATAACCATCTCCTTCCCCATTATGATCATCCTCATTGCATTGGGAGTCCTCTTCGGTATAGGAGGATCGACGCTCTTTGCTATCAAACTGGGGCAAAAGAAAGAAGAGGATGCTGAAAAAGCTATGGGAAATGCCTTTAGCCTCCTCTTGATATCAGGGCTTACCTTCTCCATCCTAGGGCAACTGTTCCTCACCCAAATCCTCTCCCTTTTTGGGGCAAGTGCTGAAGTAATGCCATATGCAATTGAATATATGCGCATCATCTTTATGGGAGCAACATTCCAAATAATAAGCATAGGGATGAACAACTTCATCAGAGCTGACGGAAACCCAAAGATCGCCATGATGTCGATGTTCCTAGGAG
>CAXYZP010000093.1:0-6016 GCA_964293175.1 uncultured Sphaerochaeta sp. | reverse complement strand
AACTTTGAAGGGGCAGAGATAAGCCTTTCGTCCCCTCTCTCCGCCTCGTTGAGCTTTTCCGATAATTTCACCACCCTGTCCAGTTCACTATCGCTGCTTTCCCTCACTTCAGATTTGGTTGAAGAACCTTTTGCAGGAGAGCTTGCTTTCCAACAAAACCTTCAGGGAGGGCAATTTCAAGCAAGCCTCTCCTATAAAAACCAATTCTTACTCAACGCCCTGTACAATCTTCCAAAGGATGAGAAAGGAACTTTTTCCATCCAAGGTCGAATGCAGGATTTCACTCTTGGCATTGCCGCACCAACGCTTGAACGTTTTGCACCGTTTCTCAAGCCGTACTACTCCGATACAACCCGGCTTACGGGAAACCTCTCTTTCCAGTCAACACAAGGCACGGGAACCATCTTGGGATTTGACGGAACCTTCTCCTCTGACCTGGTTCTTCTGGACGTCTCACTGGGAAACAGAAACCTCAATGCCGGCTTTACTGTCTTAGCAGGCATAGAGGGAGACTCAGTGATTGTTGACTCGCTGAGCCTCTCCACAGCAGATCTCCGGTTGGCTTATACTGGTTCGACAGAACTCAACTACTGGCTTCCTTCAGGTGACCTGCAGCTCTACGACACTGAAGAGGGCACGCTCCTGATCACAGCAAACTTTTCACCGTTACCTCCCAATAAGTACCGTTACGGTATTACCACACCCTTGGTGCCTTCACTCAATTTTGAGGGTATCATAGCTCGGGAAGGTTTGAAAAACCTTATAGGAACAGCATCATTATCGGTGTATGACCAGACATACCCTCTGGATTTCACCTTTATACTGCCCACCCTGTACCTAGATCTCAACAGTGGTGAAAACCTCTTGCTAGAGGCGTATCTGGCTCCTCCCTACAGGGCTAATCTCATTGTAAAGAACCTCTTAATGCCTAAGAGGGGACTGTTTAACGACTCGCTGCTGCAGGGTCATTTTATTCTGCAGTTCAACACACTCAGTGACTGGAAGCTTGAAGCCAATAATTTCAAGATGGATGCACTGTTGTTCAATGGATCTGAGTATGACCTTGATGGTTCACTATTTGTTTTTCCCTCCTCTCTCAAGACAAGCAACCTCAAGCTGAGCGAAGGTCCTTTTGTATTTGACCTGAACCTGGAGTACAAAGGTAGTGAACTACTCAAGACATTTCAGGCTGAAGGCCTTATGCCGTTCACCTTTACCTTCGTCCTTGCCCAAGAGGATGTTCCCAAGATATCCCTCGCCATGACAGGAAGTAACGAAAGGGTAGAAACCTTACTCGAGATAAACCAGGTTGGGTTACAGAGGTTTTACTCCCCCTTATCAGAAGCATTGCTCAACCTTACAGCGTATGGGTTCACTGATTTCAAACAGCAGGTCAGCATGGATGGTACCCTTGATCTGGTAAGCCCCAAATTCTCCTTCTCTTCTGACCTTAGCGCCACCGATGCGCAAGCTAAGATCGAACATGGGACATTTACCCTCGGAGACCTTGTTTTCAATGACATGCAGGTAAATTTGGATGCACAGGAGGGACAGATTCTTGCTCAGGGAAGGTTCAGCCATGTAAGGATCATCCCCTATACAGAACAAGCGTCACATTTCAACCTTACCATATCCCTACCTTTTACCCCTTTAGGATCCTTGTTTGATATGGGAGAAGTTTTACAAGCATTGCCTAGCCAAGGCTTGCAGGGAAACATAACCCTTGACGACCTGATGATCCTAGGTGATAAGGGCATAGCTGATGGAAGCTATACCTTCACCTACAAGAATAAAGACCTTTCGGTTATAAGCCCGTTGCTATCGTTTACCTATGCTATGAAGGATGGGGCGATCAAGGCCGACTTGGACAAGGAATTTGGTATTGGGATTAACCTTGAGGGATGGATTCGAAAGGATGATCTCTATCTCAAAGCAGAGAATATCTATTTCCCCCTTACCCTGTTGAACCGGTCGTTTCCCAAACCAATATTTGGATTTATCGATGGCATAGCACAGGGAGAGGTCATCATCGGAGGCTCGTTGACCAAACCAAAGCTGTATGGACAACTCACCCTCGACTCCTCTTCCATGGAACTTTTCTGGCTTCCTAAGGACATCCTTTCGGTTAGAGGAGCCACGGTTACCGTCGATGGATCCAGGGCGACAAGCCCGACGTTCCCTTTCTTCTCGACCAATAGGGAGACCGGTGTCACCGTACGGGGCTTTGCAAGCGCACGTGCAGACTTTGACGGCCTCAACCTTAAAAGCTATGAGATAGACGCACGCACAACGGAGGGGCAAGTCTATGTGTTCATCCCCATCCAGAGCATTGATGCTGAGATTCGAACCTATGCCGAAGGTACTTTCAACCTGTTCGGCATAGGGACCCAGACCTGGATTTCCGGTGTTGACATCATGGAAAACACCACTATTAACCTTGGTATCAGCGACCTTCCTTTCTGGTATGTTCCCACCGGAACGGCCAGTACGGACTTTACGGTGACCACAGGCAAGAACGTCTCTTTTTTCTATCCTAATCCGACAAACCCCTTCATCAAGGCTACATTGACTGAAAATCAGAGTATCGATGTTATGTTTGACCATACGACCAATGAAATAGCTCTTGATGGTACCTTCGCCTTCAGAAGTGGTGAGATTTACTATTTCCAGAAGAACTTTTTCATAACTGAAGGGTCTCTCAGCCTGCATACCGACGCACTGTCAGGATCTTCAACCATACAGCCTAGGATCAACTTGCGAGCAAAACTGACAGACTTTGACCAACAGGGCAATCGGGTAGATATTTTTATGATCCTCAGGGATTCAAACCTCACGAACCTTAACCCACAGTTCGAGAGTATCCCGAACAAGGATATCAATGAGATATTGGAGATTATGGGCCAGAGCATCCTGCCTTCCAGTGCATATGGTCAGGTGAATCTCTTCAGTGTCGTCTCCCTTGCGGCGGCCGCCACCGATGTGGCCGGCAAGCTGGGATATCTCAATACGACAAACGACAATGGTTTGACTGAATCCATCCGCATCTCTTTGGGCCTTGACCTGTTCAGCTTGAGAAGCAACATCGTACAGAATATTCTCTTTGATGCCCTTCCTGGAAGTGCGCTGAGTACTACATTCTGCCCACTTGCCAGATATTTGAACAATACCACCATATTTATGGGAAAATACATCGGAAAAGATTTTTTCCTCCAGGCACTGATACACTTGAGTGCTACAGACAGGTCCAAGATTAAACGCTCATTTGTAGCACCGGATCTTGCCATTGACCTGGAGCTCTCGTTGGAATGGAGTAACCCTTTGGGAACATTCTCGTTTTTCACCCAACCAAATGAGTTGTCGATATATAATATTTTCGATACCATTGGTTTCAGTGTAACCAGACGAATAGTTTTGCGTTAGACAGTTAGATAGGAGTCAACATGGGCAATCGGAAGATAGAACGAACTTTTTTAATTATAATTTTACTTGTGGCTATGCTAGGCAACCTTGGCGCAGCAGATGAACAAGCTTGGTACATAGGTAAGAAAATCGCATCCTTTACCAATATAGGGTTGCAGAATGTTGATAAGAACAAAGTTGCTGACGTGCAATACCCCTTTATCGGGAAAACTTTTACTGACGAGATTTTCAATGAATTGCAGGGTAACCTCTATGCAATGGACAATTTCCTCTATTTTCTGGCTGAAGCCCAGAGAGGAGGAACAGAAGACAACTCGCTTATCATTGAGATGAGTTTCTTTGAACTTCCTTATGTCGATATGGTTATTATTGATGGTAATGAAAACATCAAGAACAAGGATATCACCGAAGCTATTACAGCAAAGACGGGCTCCTTTCTCCAGGAACAGGCTATAGATCTTTCCAAGCAAGCCATTGTAGCCCTCTATCAGAAGAAGGGGTATGCAGAGGCGTCAGTCGAAAGTGACTACAGCGTGGACGAAACAACCAACAAGGCGAGCATAACCTATACCATCACCGAAAACGTTCAAAAAAGAATTGGGGAGATAGTGTTTGAAGGTGTAGAAGCATTTTCCCCAGAACTGTTGAAAAAACAGCTGGAAAGCAAAGCCATAACCTATTTCAATTCTGGCTACTACAATCCGCTTACTATCGAAACGGATAAGGAGAAAATCCTTTCCTACTATAGCAGCAACGGGTATATCGAAGCTGTCATCACAGAGGTGCGTACTGAAGATATCACCGAAGAGGGGGACAAGTTCACCCGTCTTCGCATTATCTACAGTGTGGAAGAGGGAAAACAGTGGTTTTTCGGTGGTATAACAATCGAAGGGAACACCGTCTTCACCAATGAGGAGTTCCAAAACCTCATTACCATGAAAAAGGGCTCGGTACTCGATCAGAACCTTGTGCAAAACCAGATATCCAAGGTTGCCGACCTCTACTGGAACAACGGCTATATCTTTAACCTCATGTCCACAGAAGAGGTCCGAGATGAAGAAAATAGGAGCATCTCCTTCACTTTGAAGGTGCAGGAAAATCAGCAGGCGGTCATCGAGGATATTCGTCTAGAGGGTACGACAAAAACAAAGGACCATGTATTCCTGCGGGAACTTACCTTTGCCAAGGGAGATATCTTTAGTAAGGAACAGCTGATAAAGAGTGCCCAGAATATTTACAACACCCTTATTGTTACAGACGTCCAGTTTGACATTCTCAATGGTACTGAAGAGGGGACAGTCATTCCTGTCTTTACCGTAGTCGAAGGGAATCAGATGGATATACAGTTCGGCGCTACCTTCGGTGGTAATGTCGACGGTTTCCCCGTCAGTGGTTTCTTGCAGTGGTCTGACAAGAACCTCGGAGGAACCGGACGGGATCTCGCTATCTCAACCACTTTAAGCCCCGATACACAGAACGTCTCGGTCTCGTTCAGTGACGGATGGGTAGGCGACAGGCGCTGGTCCAACGGTCTGACCCTCTCCTTTGAGCGCAGCGTCAAGGATTCCGTCCTGCAAAGGGGAATAGGAAGCACCTACAAAGGACAGGGAACGCTACATACGGCCTATCCTTTGGGCTTTGCCAGCTATGCAAGCTATATAGCTTCCAACACAGCTCCAGCCAGCAGTGATTTGATGACCTATGACTATCTTCGCTTTGCCGTCGGCTACAACTCAGGCTACACCTTCATGTTCCGCCCTGGCGCCCTCATCCTATCGGGTGGGGTATCCATCGGCCTCAACCGTGCGATCTATGACCTAAACATCTACGATCCGTTCGAAAAGCTTATCCAACAGTATGGAAAAAGCTGGCAGTTCTCCAACCGCATCTCCTTGGGATTGACATGGGATGGGCGGGACCGCATAGAAAACACCTCCAAGGGCTATCTTCTATCACAGAATTTTTCCTATGCCGGAGGAATTCTCGGGGGGCTTTCCAACTATATCCGCTCTTCTACAAGTGCCAGCGGCTACTTGACGCTCTTCTCCTATACCCTGGCTGAAAAGCAGGCCAATGTTGTGTTGGGTGCCACATCCACATTTAACGTCATGCTTCCCCAGTACTATCTAAGCAATGATGTTTGGGATTGGAGGGCAGCTAAGGAGGGCGCCACACAGTACGAGATGCTCTACATCGACGGTATGAATATCGGTCGTGGCTTCCCTGTAGAAACTGACAAGTCACTGTTGTTTGACAACCAGCTCTCCATCAGCTGGCCCTTGGCACACAACGTGCTCTCAGCAGAGATCTACACAAGTGCCACAGGAGTCATCGAATCCTTGGGTGATTTCTCGAGCCTAAACTCTTTGGACTGGTACTACTCCATGGGAGCTGGTATCAAGCTGAAGATTCCAGGCTTCCCCCTCGGGCTCTATCTGGTCAAGAACGCAACCTATATAGGCAATACCTTTGCCTGGAGTGAACACAATACATTGTTCCAGAGCAATTCAGTTCCTAATAGTGGCTTAAGCCTGGTGCTTGCCATTACGACCTCGTTCTATTAATAGGTATGGCTGAAGAAAAACGCGTCACCCCT
>CAXYZP010000092.1:0-6019 GCA_964293175.1 uncultured Sphaerochaeta sp. | reverse complement strand
CGGAGGCTACGGCTTGAGTGGTATCGTCGTAGCCCTCTTCGGAGGCTTGCACCCTGCAGGCATCATCCCGGCATCCTTCTTCTTCGGCCTTTTGATCGTAGGGGCAGACATGACCCAGAGAATGGTAGGTGTTCCTGCTAACATGGTTAACGTGTTGCAAGGTATCATCATCCTGGTAATCGTTGCCACCAAGATGGTTCTTGCAGACCCCTACCTCATGGAGAAAGTCTGGCGCAAGTACCAAAAACTCACGAACCCTCCCAAGGAGGTGGAAGCATGAACTTTATCGTAAATATCCTTTCGCTTGCAGTGCCCTTTTCAGTAGCACTTTTGATAGCTTCCCTTGGGGAAATGTTTAACCAGAGAGCTGGTGTCTTCAACCTAGGGTGTGAAGGCATCATGGCCATGGGAGCCTTTCTTGGCATGCTCATCCCCTATAGTATCGCACACGGCGGTCCGACCCCTGAAATCTTCAATTACCTGGGTCTTCTGGTTGCCATGGGTGTAGGAGCACTCTTCGGCCTGTTCTTCGGTCTTATAGTCGTCACCTTCCGAGCCCCTCAAGGTATTGCCGGCATAGGATTGCAGATGTTCGGAGTTGGAACTGCAGGAACTCTCTTTCGTCACTTCATCGGTGGCACCCAGTCAGTTCTTGGTATCGGCAAACTCGACATCCCTCTCCTTTCAAAAATCCCTATACTCGGGCCAATTTTTTTCACGCATAACATTCTGGTCTACCTCGCATTCCTGTTTGTTCCGGTTGCCTGGTACATCCTCTTCAAGACCCCTTGGGGCTTGAAGGTCCGTGCAGTGGGAACAAACCCCAGGGCAGCCGACTCTATCGGTATCCAGGTAAACAGGGTCCGTTTCCAAGCTTTGGCAGTGGGGGGAGCTCTTGCAGGTCTTGCAGGTGCCTATCTTAGCCTCTGCCAGGCGAAGATGTTCAGTGATGGAATCATTGCTGGGCGAGGCTTCATCGCCGTTGCCTTGGTATATTTCGGACACTGGACTCCGGTAAAGATCATGTGGGGAGCCTTGTTGTTCAGTTTCGCCCAGGCATTGCAGCTTGCGATCCAGGGACAAGGAATTAACTTCCCCTACGAGTTTGCTGTCATGCTGCCGTATGTCATGGTCATTGCAGTCCTGGCGTTCAGCAGAGAGAGCCAACTGCTCGGACCGACAGCCCTTGGCAAACCGTTTAATAGAGAAAAACGGACGTAAACAAAAGATGCTTCGGCCTAGAGGATTGTGTTGCAATCCTCTAGTATTTTCTTGGTTTCTCACACATTAGGGTATTGCGCAACAAGGATTGCAACAGACTAATGTATTACGCAACAACACCTTGACGTATTACTGCATAATAGAGAAACTATACACGTATAGCATCACAGACCGAAGCATTCGTAAGAATGTCGACGCTAAGCGGCTACCACATGTTCCCTTCTGAAACTATTACACGTTGAGGCCGGACCTTGTGCAATTAGCACCTCCTCCCGCCTTGACCCATTGGAGAGCAAAGCTGTGTATGCATTCAAAGTTAATGGAAATTCAATCACCTATGATGGACAAGACAAGAAGCTTCTTCGCTTCTTGCGCGAAGACCTCAACCTCACAGGAACCAAGGATGGTTGTAGTGAAGGTGCCTGTGGTACCTGTACCGTCCTAATCGACGGGAAGAAAACCAAGGCTTGTATCTCCCCTCTTTCCAAGCTTGAGGGAAAGTCCATCATAACCATCGAAGGCCTTTCAGAACGTGAAAAAGATGTCTACTCCTTCTGTTTCGCAGAAGCAGGGGCTGTGCAGTGTGGCTACTGCACCCCGGGTATGATCATGAGCGCCAAGAGCCTGCTCGATGTTGAGCTCAACCCCACCCTTGATATGGTTAAGAAAGCTATAAAAGGGAACATCTGCCGCTGCACCGGATACAAGAAGATCGAGGAGGCTATCCTTAAGGCCGCCGAATACTTCAGAGAGAATCTGCCGGTAATAACAGACATAGAAGAACCACAGCTCGACAAGCGCTACAGGCGCGTTGATGCCATCCCCAAAGCCTTGGGTGAAGGTCTCTATACTGACGACATCCGTATCGACGGCATGCTGTACGGCAAGGCTGTCCGCTCGGCTTTCCCTAGGGCTAAAGTATTGAAGATCGATACGACCGAAGCTGAGAAGCACCCTGACTTTGTCAGAGTGGTGACCAGTGAAGAGGTTCCCGAAAACATTATCGGACATCTTACCCACGACTGGGATGTCCTCATCCCCATCGGAAGCATCACCCGCTATACCGGCGATGCCCTCTGCCTTGTTGTCTCCAAAAATAGTGAGACTCTTGATGAAATAGCATCGTTGATCGATGTTTCCTACGAAGTGCTCAAACCGGTTCTTACCATGGAAGAGGCTCTCGCTGATGATGCTCCATCCATCCATGAGAACGGCAACATACTTACCGTCGAACATATTGTTCGCGGAGATGTCGATAAAGCCATCAAGGCGAGCAAGCACGTCATCAAGCGTCACTACTCCACTCCCTATACCGAACACGCCTTCATGGAGCCTGAGTGCGCCGTAGCAGTGCCTGAGGGAGAGGACGGCATACTGGTCCATACCTCAAGTCAGTCCATCTATGACGAGCAAGAGGAAATTTGTCGCATGCTCAAGCTTCCGGTTGAAAAGGTACACTGTCACAGCATGCTTGTAGGGGGTGGCTTCGGGGGAAAGGAGGACATGAGTGTCCAACACCATGCGGCCCTGCTTGGCTGGTTGCTCAAGAAGCCGGTAAAGGTAAAACTCAGTCGCCAGGAAAGTCTGGCAGTCCATCCGAAACGCCATCCTATGGAGATCGATCTTACAAGCGCGTGTGACGAGAATGGACGCATTACTGCCATGAAAGCAGTCATCATGGCCAATACCGGAGCATATGCTTCCTTAGGGGGACCTGTCCTACAAAGGGCATGTACCCATGCGTCAGGACCATATAACTTCCAGAACTTTGAAGTCCTGGGAAAGGCTATCTACACCAACTTGGTTCCTTCTGGTGCATTTAGGGGCTTTGGGGTTACCCAGAGCTGCTTTGCCGTTGAATCTAACATGAATCTGCTTGCCGACGAACTTGGCATGGACTATTGGCAGTTCAAACGACTCAATGCCCTCAAACCAGGGGATGTGATGCCCAATGGGCAGATCGCACAATCTGACACAGGCATCATAGAGTGCCTTGATGCGGTAAAGGAAGCGTATGACTCCTCCCCCCGTGCGGGTCTTGCCATCGCCTTCAAGAATAGCGGAGTCGGGGTCGGGGTTCCCGATACAGGAAGAGTCATTCTCTCTGTTGAGCAAGGCAAGGTGCATATCCGAACCAGTGCTGCCTGCATGGGCCAGGGAGTTGCCACCGTCTGCATCCAGATGCTCGGTGAAACCTGTGCCCTGAACTCCACAGACCTCATTGTCGAAGACCCCGATACCAGACGCACCCCGGATTCAGGTACCAGCACAGCCTCACGCCAGACAGTCTTTACCGGAGAAGCGGTAAGAAGGGCGGCCCTGAAGCTCAAGGAAGCGCTCAACAACGCAACCCTTGAAGAGCTTGAAGGAGAGGAATACTTTGGCGAGTATACCAGCGTCACCGATCCTATAACCTCTACAAAGAAGAACCCGTTTAGCCATGTTGCCTACAGCTATTCAGCACAGGTGGTCATCCTTGACGAAGAGGGCAAACTGGAAAAGGTCGTAGCGGCTTGTGATGTTGGGCAGATAGTGAACCATCAGGCACTTACCGGCCAGATCGAAGGTGGGGTTGTCATGGGTCTCGGCTATGGCCTTACCGAGGACTTCCCCATAGTAGATGGACAGTTGAAGGTAAAATATGGGACCCTTGGCCTACTCAGATCGACAGATGTCCCTGAGCTCGAGGTAAAACTTGTGCAGGGCCCTAAGAAGAATACCCTAGCCTATGGAGTAAAAGGTGTTGGCGAGCTTTGTACCATCCCCACAGCTCCTGCCTGTCAGCATGCGTATTATCGCTTTGACGGGAACTTCAGGACCACCCTGCCCTTGGCAGACACTGCATACAAGAAGCCGAAGAAGAGTCATTGATAGAAGACGATCGAAAAAAAGAAAAAATATATATATATTGATGGAGGACGCTTTCGCGGCCTCTCGTATTTTCACTGGGAGTTGTCGTAGATTTAGCGCCAACTGGAAGATGTGGTTTGGACCTATCAGCTCAATAGTTTTTCAGGTATAGACGAATAAAAAGAATATATTTAGAGTTTTACGGTTATACCCTAAAAATTCTTCTTAGCTTGCATACTCTAACGAGAAACGGATCTTCATAGAAAATACCTATAAGACCTTGCGTCCCACTCCCATCGTACCAAAGCACTCTCACCTCCATTATTTCCATTTGGGTTTACAGCCAAACCATGGTATCCTATAGCCATGATACTCAAGCATGCAACCTATTTAGGAGCTGACCACAGACTGCATACCCAGGATATCAGGGTATCAGGCTCCGTTATAAGTCAGATCCAAGAAACTCTGGAACCCCAGGAGAAGGAGCGCATCATCGACTGCTCGTCCTTCATCATCGTCCCTGCATTGGCAGACTGCCATGTCCACACTCCGGACACACTGCTTCGAGGTGCCCACCGTGATATGAGCCTCGCTTCTTGGGGTGATGAAAGCGTGCAAGGACAGCTCCAACAGAAGGTATACGACTATATCGATGGTTCTGTCGGAACGGAAGAATTCAAGACCCTAGTCCTCTACTCCTATATGCAGTACCTTCGCCAGGGAGTTGGTTTTATCGTTGAAACCGGACAAGCGGACAACTCCTCTGCAATTTTACAGGAGTGTGCCATTCAGATAGGACTCAAAGCTTTAGTTGACTATTACGACGAGTACCCGATTAAGACACCTACCTCTGCTACTATCAGCCAAGGCATCCATCTCCCTGAGGAGGAGGACCTTACTGCTGAACTTTTGGAGGAGGTGCGTAGGCATAGTGCAGATGATCATCCCTTTTTGATGACCCACTGTCTGGAAACATCTTGGAGGCGTACGCTAGCTGTGGAAAAGTTTGGGATATCCACTGTTGAGCTCCTTGCCAAAAAGCATATGCTGGATAAAAAGTCCATCCTATTTCACTGCGTAGAGGCAAGCGAACATGATATTGTTCTCTTGGCAAAACACCAGGCCAATGTGGTTCACTGCCCAATTTCCAATATTCGTAGCGGAGCAAGCAATATGAACCTCTGTTCCATGCTGGAACAGAAGATCAACATCACCTTGGGAACCGACTACCTCAGCCACGACCTATGGGAAACCATGCGCGCCACATACGGGGAGTTGAAACAGGGAATGAGACCCCATTTATATGATGCACGCACAGTGATCAATATGGCTACGCGTAATGCGGCCCTTATAGCAAACGAAACCGGCTACCAAGGGACCATTGAGGAAGGAAGCGGAGCTGACCTGTTGTTCCTCAATGCTCACCATGCAATCTCTCCCATCATCGATACCCCCGATTTCTCCAATGCAACACACAACCTGCTCATCCATGCAAGGCCCGAAATGATCACGCACGTCATGGTCAATGGAAAGTGGGTAATCAGGCATAAGGTATTTGTGACCGTCGATGAGCAAGAGATACTAAAAAATTATGCAGAAATAGTAAACAAACTCTTTCCAGAGTCTTGTTAATGACGTACTCACCTGAGACCTCATCCTCAAATACAGCATTAGGATATTTCTTTTTTTCCAGTGCTTTCCCCTATTTTATGGTGGGACCAGGGATGGTACTTTCACCCTCAGCTATCAATATCAATCTATTTTGGGTTGTAAGGCATTAGGAAGGAAACTCTTCGTACTTAACACTTTTACAAAAAGTGTAAATGTGTTAACTTGTTAGCATTAATTCGTATCGCACCCTACTAAGAGGAACATTACATGAATATTGCTACGTTTGAACAACTGTTGGGAACCTTGAAGAAAGTTACCGACGATATTACAAAGACCC
>CAXYZP010000091.1:0-6138 GCA_964293175.1 uncultured Sphaerochaeta sp. | reverse complement strand
TCCTGCAGATTCTCTGTGCCAATGTCAAATCCCTCAGGCCTATTGCCATCCTCATAAGCAGTGGCAAGAGCTATCAACGCGAAAGCGAGAAGCAAAATGCCCTTGCACGCTATCTGCGCAAGCAGAACAAGCTCAAACGTGGGGAGAACCCCTCCGAACAAAGCAGGGAACAGGCAGAGGAAAAAGAGGCAACCAGCTCCTACCACAAGGGTGATTTTATCATGCCAGAGAATTTCGGCGAGAAGAAATGAACGATTTTCCTGCCCTGACGGAAGAGGACGCACAGCTTTATATCCACCAGAGCTTCACCCAAACACCTGAAGGCCTCTCAGCCTTCAAAGCCTTGATACTCACCTTTTATGCACAACACGGTCGTCCCTTCATCTGGAGAGAGACGTGTGATCCCTATGCCATCCTTGTCTCGGAGGTTATGCTTCAGCAGACACAAACGGGTAGGGTCGTCCCCAAGTACGAGGCTTTCCTGTCCCGGTGGCCCGATTTTTCCTCTTTGGCGGAAGCCTCCACAGAGTCTCTTCTCTCTGTTTGGAAAGGCCTTGGGTATAACAGACGGGCCCTGAACCTTCGGAAGAGCGCGAAGATGAGCGAAGCTTGGGACTGGACCATACCCAATGATAGAGTCTTGATCGAATCTCTTCCTGGGGTGGGCAAAGCCACCAGTGCAGCCATTCGGAGCTTTTGCTTTGGAGAGAAGTCTGTCTACCTTGAGACTAATATCCGTCGTGTCCTGCTTACCGCCTTCTACCCTGAACAGGATGAGGTGAAGGATAAGGTTCTTGAACTGTTGTAGCATGATTTGAGCCTCACCAACGAGGATATGAAGATTTGGTACTATGCCCTGATGGATTATGGGGTCTTGCTCAAGGCCCTTTTGCCCAACGCCAACAAAAGAGGCGCCCACTATACCAAACAGAAGAAGTTTGAGAACTCCAACCGTCAGATACGCGGACAACTTATTCATCTGCTTACCGATACGGGAGCAAAAGAGCTTTCAGCAATCTATGAGATTCTTTCGTCTTTTGAAGACGAGCGCATCCTCAATTCCCTTGATCAACTCTCTCAAGAGGGATTTGTACAGGAAAAAGAGGGTGTGTACGGCCTTAAAGAGGACTAGCCTTTTTTTTGTCAGCTAGCAGGTTTCCGCCCATACCGGCGAGCATCAGCAAGGCTCCAACAAGCAGGTTGACCGAGAAGGCATCAAAGAATAGGGCATCGATAACCAGACTCATCAAAATTTGAGCAGAAGAAAGCAACAGGGCTGAGTAGATGGCAGGCACTTTGATGATTACATACGAGGTCGAGACCACCACAAAGATAGCCAAGAGGCCTCCGCTGAAGATGAGCAGAGGTGAGATGGAAGGTAGGCTCTGGAAGCCTGTAATCGTCGCCTTAGGTGCTGTGATGAAGTAAAAGAGCAATCCTGCTATAAGACCGGTCAGGAAATTATGCCTGGAAGCAAAGATAGAGCCCTTGTAGCTGGCGAAAGTGCTGTTGAGCACCATCTGCGTCATGGTCAACGCCCCTGCCAGAAATCCCAACAGGATGAATCCAAAGACGAAGCTTCCTTCCCCTCCGAGTGCCATGATAATGATACCAACCGCACTGATACCGAGGCTTGCTATCTTCTTGGAACTGAGCTTTCTCTTTTCCATGCCCATAAAACCGGTCAAATCAAAAATCACCGAAAAGAAACTCTGCCCGAAGACCGTGCTTGCCATCGCAAGAGAGGCTCCGGTGTTGATAATTGTATAGTAGTTGCAGTTGAGGATGACCAGACCAAACACCCCGTTGAACCAGAGGTAGAGGGGGGCGCTTCGGCGCTTTGCATTGATATTCCTGTTGTTCTTCCCCACCCACAAGAGGAGGGAGAGGAAGGCGAGTCCTATGATATGGTTGACTATGAGGGAGACGCCCATAGTCACTTCAAGACCTAGCTGGGTATTTGCCACCACCATGATTGAGATCACCATACCTGTGACAAAATCCAGGAAAAGATAGAGTGCTTGTTGCATGTTGAATATTGTACTGTGTTTGCCCTTGTCATGCCAGTTAATAAGTCCCTACAATACACGTATGTCAGTACAACCGATCGATACGAACAGATTAGATGCATTAGAAAGATCCCTGCTTGCAAAGGCGATGCCACCCGGAAGTCTGGGCGAGTTGGCTCGCCTAGGCTTAAGGCTTGCACTCATCACCCCAAAGCCACTATCGCGTCTTGCATTGCTCCTGTTTGCAGGAGATCACGGTATTCATGCCGAAGGGATAACCCATAGCCCCCAGGAGATAACCGCTCAGCAGTGTGTAAACTTTGCTAAGGGAGGAGGGGCCTGTGGCCTGTTTGCCCGTTGTAACAAGGTGGACCTCACAGTCATTGATGTGGGTGTGAAGCATGTTTTCTCGCCCAGCGATGGTGTAGAAGACTGCAAGCTGGGCTTTGGTACTGAAAACTTCCTCCTCACACTGGCTATGGAAAAAGAGCAGTGCTTTGCTGCCCTGGAGCTTGGAAAAGCCCAAGTCCGTAAAAAAAAGCACGATGGATTTGATGCAATAGCCTTCGGAGAGATGGGCGTGGGCAACACCACTAGCGCCTCAGCCATCGCAAGTGCCATCACAGGCCTGCCTGTGCGCTCTGTCACCGGAAAGGGCAGCGGCCTGAGTGACGAGGATCTTCAGCACAAGTGCAAGGTGCTGGAACAGGCCTTAGCCAAACATCCTTCCCGCGATCCTCTTACCGTTCTCGCTTCCTTTGGAGGCTTTGAGATAGCCGCAATTGTAGGGGGTATCATCGAAGCAGCCTCCTTTTCCATGCCTGTTTTGCTCGATGGATTCATAACCACCGCAGCCGCCTTAATTAGCTGTGCATTGGAACCTGCCTGTAAGGACTATCTCATTCCCTGCCATCTATCGGCACTCGATGGGCATGACCTATTGTTGAAGTACCTGGAGCTTCCTCCTCCTGTGCTCTCCTTGGGCATGCAGTTGGGGGAGGGGACCGGAGCTTTGACAGCTTGGCCGATAGTATCCCAAGCCAGCAGGATCCTTTTGGAAATGACTAGTTTTGCAAGCGGTGGTGTAACAAACAGCACTGTCCTATTGCAGGAAAAGGGGGTGCTGGTATGAGAATAGGAACAACAAGCTATATCATCCCTGATGATATCCTGCCCAATGTCCGCTATCTCGCCCCTCTGGTCGATGATATCGAACTTGTCCTGTTTGAAAGCGAAGGCGAGGACAACCTGCCTACCAAAAAGGTGATATCAGCTCTGAACGATCTAGCCCGGGAACATGACCTTACCTATACCGTCCACTTCCCCTTGGATGTCTACCCAGGGTCAACAGATAGAAAAATCCGAGAGAAGAGTCTGGATACCTACCTGAAAATACTGGACCTTACACAGGACCTGGACCCTTTTGGCTATATCCTGCATCTGACACCCGAGCTCTATGGACAAACGGCATCACCCAATATTCCCGTATGGCTAGACTGCCTAGATGAGAGTCTTTCCCGCCTGTTGGAGAAGACCTCCCTCTCAAGTAAGATGTTCTGTGCAGAGACTCTGAGCTACCCCTTTGAGGTGGTAGAGGATCTTGTAAAAAAACATAACCTGGCAGTTACCCTCGATATCGGGCATGTCTGGATGATGGGCTACGATGCTGGGGCAAGCTGCTCTTCGTTGCTTGCCAATACCAGGGTTTGTCATCTCCATGGTGTGGATGAGAAAGGCAAGGATCACCAGAGCTTGGATACAGGGGATCCCTCCCTCATCGAGGGGTTCCTTGCATCCTTGGTTCAGCAGGAAGAGGATGGAGAAGAGCGGGTGCTTACCCTTGAGGTATTCAACCAGCATGACTTTCTTACATCCCTCTCCCTCTTGCGCCAAAGCCGTGCTATGATGGGAAAAAGAGAGGAAAGCAAGCTATGGCAACAATTGATCTGAAAAGGGCAAAGGCCCGTGTGTCATCCGTTAGGGACTCCAAAAGTTCTGTCTCCTCGACCACCAGTGGTGCGCGCATCCGTACCCGGCTCAAAAGCCAGGCTAGCCTCATCATAGGCGGGGGGCGCAGTGGTAAAAGCTCCTATGCCCAGGACTATGCCCTCAATGTCTCTGAAGGGACTCCGAGCCGTGCTTACATTGCAACGGCAGAACCCATCGATCGTGAGATGAAAGAGCGCATAGCAGCCCATCAAAAGGACCGTGCAGAGAGGTTTATCACCATTGAAGAACCGTTGGACCTTGCCAAGGCAATACAGGAACTGCCCGCTTCTGTAGAGGTCTGTGTTGTAGATTGTCTTACCGTCTGGTTGGGAAATCTTCTCTATCATAAAAAAGATGCCTCTAAAGAGATACGAAAACTGATAGCTGTCCTTAAGGACCCTGCCTGTGACATTCTTTTGGTTACCAACGAGACAGGCCTTGGTATCATTCCTGCCGATGCTGAGAGCCGGGCCTTTCGCGATATCGCGGGGTGGATGAATCAGGACATTGCTGCAATCTCCAAGAATGTTATCCTGTTGGTTGCAGGTCTTCCGTTGGCACTCAAAGGTGAAGTCTTGTGAGTGAGTGTGGTTTTACGGGTGCTTTTCGCCTTCTTACCCGGTTTCCCTTTCCGGGGACGGAGTGCACCAAAGAGAGCCGCCTTCTTTTCTGGTTCCCCCTTGTAGGGCTTGTTCTGGGGGCCTTCTCTGTGGTTATCGCGCTTTTGCCCATATCCGGTTTTGTTCGCTCTTCGCTGATCATTGCAACGGCGGCTTACCTGACTCGAGGCTTTCATCTCGATGGCCTGTGTGATATTGCCGATGGGTTTGGGGGAGGCTGGACAAAGGAAGCGACGCTACGCATCATGCGCGACTCCAGTGTGGGTGCTTTTGCACTCATCACCCTGGTCTGCACCTTGCTCGTTCAGGTCTTTACCATTGCAGAACTCCTCGAGTATCTCCCTCTCCTGTTATTTGTCCCAGCTTTGGGACGGACCATGGTAGTCATAGCGAGCAGTATCTCTTCCTATGCAAGGGAGGGGGAGGGCACCGCTTCGGTTTTGGTCCGGCAGAGCAAGGCAAGACATATGGTGGCTCCCCTATTACAGCTAGTCATATTCACTCTTATCCTGTTTTTTCTGGAAAGCCCTTCTTTTTGGCCTGCATGCTCCGCCTCTCTCTTTGCCCTCGGGATGACAGGCTTTCTCCTTCGCATGAGTAAGAAGCGTCTTGGTGGGGTGACCGGAGATGTATTGGGCGCCATAGAGATACTTTCTGAAAGCTCCGCATATCTTGGGGCCTATATTCTATTAGCCTTTACGGGGTAATTTTCCCTATATCACTGTTTAGGAGAGTTGAAATGATGGATATTGTCTGCCTTGATTTGGAGGGAGTGCTTGTTCCCGAGATTTGGATCAACGTTGCCCAGAAAACCGGGATTGAGGCATTGCGCCTGACGACACGGGATATTTCTGATTATGATATACTGATGAAGGGCAGGCTGGAAATCCTTAAGAAGCATAAACTCACCCTTGCCGACATTCAAGATGTGATCACCACAGTTCGACCTTTGGATGGTGCTAAGGAGTTTCTCAATGAACTCCGCTCTAAGACGCAGGTGCTCATTCTCAGCGATACTTTCACTGAGTTTGCCCAACCTTTGATGCAGCAACTGGCATGGCCCACACTCTGGTGCAATAATCTGGTTATTGATGAAAAGGGAATGATAGAAGATTACAAGCTTCGCATCCGCGATGGTAAATACCACGCGATCATGGCATTGAAGAGCTTGAACTTCAGGACCTTTGCAGCCGGGGACTCCTACAACGACCTTTCCATGATCGAAGTGGCTGATGCAGGATGCCTTTTCAGAGCTCCGGAAGGAATTCTGACAAGCCATCCGCACCTGCCCCACGCAACCACTTATGAGGAGTTCTCTTCAGTCATACAGGAGTTCTTGAACCTATGAAGCGTAAGGAATTTGTCTCTCTGGCCATGACTATGGTAGTGCTTCTCCTTTCTATGCTCAGTGGCTATGTCCTACTGGCTCTGGTCTACGAGGGAAATCCCTGGCTTGTTGCCCTGATCGGGTTTGTTGTGCTGGCAGTTTCCTGTTTTCTGGTGGTATATCTGTACAAATT
>CAXYZP010000090.1:0-6174 GCA_964293175.1 uncultured Sphaerochaeta sp. | reverse complement strand
AAAAAGCTCGCACGCCAAGCATCAGACCTAGGAGCAGAGCTCTTCGTCCCCGATGACGGATGGTGCGGCATACGCAACGACGACTCCACAAGTCTGGGCGACTGGACGGTAAACCCCAAAAAGCTCCCTTCAGGACTGGGAGGCCTCGCCTTGGAGATCCACAGGATGGGAATGATGTTCGGCCTCTGGGTGGAGCCTGAGATGGTCAACATCGAAAGCCAGCTCTACAAGAAACATCCCGATTGGATGGTAGCCATACCTGGGCGCAAGCCCAGCGTTGGGCGCAACCAGTACCTTTTGGACCTGACACGAGGTGATGTGCGCGACTACCTCTTCAACATCCTTTCGGATACCTGGCATCTAGCTGACGTGAACTATATCAAGTGGGATATGAACCGCACATTCAGCGATATCTACAGTGCAAACACTGAAATACGAAATCATGGGGAGTTTCTCCATCGCTATGTGCTGGGCCTCTACGAACTGCTGACCCGCCTTATCACAGCCTTTCCGAACGTCCTGTTCGAATCCTGTGCCAGCGGAGGCAACCGCTTTGACCTGGGGATGCTCTGCTATATGCCCCAGACCTGGACCAGCGACAACACCGATGTATTGAGCAGGCTCTACATCCAAGAAGGCACCAGCTGTGGCTACCCCCTATCAACGATGGGAAGCCATGTAAGCGCCTCGCCTAACCATCAGACGCTGCGAAGGACCGATCTGGAGTCGCGCTTCAACGTCGCAGCCTTCGGTGTGCTTGGGTATGAACTGGACCTCACCAAACTCAACCACCAGCAAAAGGATGCCATAAAGGCTCAGATAAGCTTCTATAAAGCACACCGTTCCCTATTGCAATTCGGAACCTTCACCCGCGTCAAAATGGCCAACAGCAGTTCAAACCAGGTCATCTGGGCAGTTGCCAGTAAGGACAAGAGCGAACTGTTGGTGTTGTTTGCGCAAAAGCTCAACCAGAGCAATCCCGGCAGTGACAAGTTGAGAATTGAAGCTGTGGACTTGAAAGCGACCTATGAGATATTCCCCCGCCAGCAGAAGATCGACATCAAGACCTTTGGAGACCTGGTCAACCTTATCAGCCCTGTGCCCATCACCGAAGGGGGCCTCGCCCAGGATACCCTGAGCAAAACCCTATCCTTGGACAGTGAAGTCGAGCACTACCGCATAAGCGGGGAACTGCTTGCCCATGCGGGCATCATGCTCAACCAACAGTTCGGAGGAACCGGCTATGACGGGGAGACCCGGGTTCTGGGTGACTTCGGCAGCCGGATATATATCTGTAAGAAGATTGACTAGAAATCGAGCAAAGAGGCTATGGAATCTTCACTGACAGGCTTCTGGTAGTTCTGCCTCACAAACTTCAGATGCTCTGTACTTCCATACAGGATGGCACCGACTAGGTTGCCGTCCTTAAGGAAGTACGCCTCATACCTGCCGCCGCTTTCCCTGCTCAGAGAGGTGCCGGTCACATCGCCTACACTGGAAACAGTAAGGTCATCGGCCTTCAGGCGGGTGAACAGTACCGGCTCCTGATAGCTCTTGTCCCCACCTGTAAGGTTGGCTACTACCGTCTCAGCCATAGCAAGGGCGACAGGCACAATGCCTGGGATCTGACCCTCATACTCGGCACAGTCCCCTATTGCATAGATATCATCGTCACTTGTCCTGAGGAACTCATCCACAAGCACACCCTTACGGGTCTTCAGTCCTGCCTCTTTGGCCAGTGTCGCCTCAGGGGCTACCCCTAAGGAGAGGATGAGGGTCCTGCAAGGAATCTCAGAGGCACCCTCCACCTGAAGCGCTACCAGCCTCTCCCAACTGTCCAGTCTCTTTCCTATGGTCCTGACCCCTTCAAGGATCGTCACACCCTTCTCTTCCAGTCTGGTTCTGAGCATTGTTGCAGCCTTACTGTCCAATTGCCGTACAAGAATCCTATCGGCTGCCTCACAGACAAGGACATCGAAGCCTTTCTTATTGAGGCTCAGAGCAGTCTCCAGCCCAAGCAATCCCCCTCCAAGCACAACCACAGGGCTACGCAGAGTGTCCCCGATGAGCTGAGCATCATAAAAGGTCCGTAGCGTGCATACTCCATCAGTATTGGAGAATATATCAAGCGTACGTGAACGACTGCCTGTGGCGATGATGAGCTTGTCGTAAGAGTAACGCATCCCATCACCTGTTTCGACCTGCTTCTTATCAGGGAAGATGCCGGTAACCGGCTTCTTCACCAGATAGGGAGGATCGTTATTGGCGATCAGATGAGCGAGCGCTTCCTTGTCGTAGAGCGAGTGCGGCAACATGATCCTGCTGTAGAAGCCATAGGGCTCCTCAGCAAAAAGAGTCACCCCAATACCTTTATTTGAAAGTTTTTGGGCTACCGTAGCTCCGGCAACCCCATTTCCTATTATTACTATGTGCATACTATACTACCTCTTAATTCTACCCTAAAGCTAATGAAAATAGCTCTGGCTGTCTACTTTCTTAGAGGGCCAGAACTACAAATAGGTAAAAAAAGAGCGATTTGAAAAAAGGTTAGAGTAGAACTACTCTATAAACAGGGCTAAGAGCTTTCTTTAGATAATCTCCGGCGCATAAGCATAAAACACAGTGCCCTCTACCTGCACCTGGTAATCCCTCACCGAGGTTCCAACCAACAGACATTCACCCCGACCAAATTGCATCTCTTGCCCACCGTTACTTACCGTGGCAGAACCCTCTAGGCAGAAGAGCAGGGAGAGACTCCCTCCATCGACAGTGAAGGTTCCCTCCGAGAGGACACTTAGGTCAAAGTCGGGATTCTCTGTAGTAAAATGCAGACCTCCCTCATCAGCATAGGAGGTGATTTTCTCCACCGGCTGCGGTTTCGCATCCATGACTTGCATCAGTTCCTCTATATCCATGTGCTTGTCGGTAAGACCTGCACGCAGGACGTTGTCTGAATTGTTCATCAGCTCGATGCCAGCACCACGCACATAGGCGTGCACTATCTGGGGTTCCAGGTAGATAGCCTCCCCCGGTTCCAGTTCGACTATGTTGAGCAGAAAGGGTGCAAAGACTCCCGGGTCAGAGGAAAACTCAGCTACTGATCCTAAGGCGATTTCCTTGGCGGTAAGAAAGGGTGTTCGGTCTTCTGAAGGTTCCTTTGCGAGGTTCTCTGCATACTCCTCTATCAACAGCTTCAGCTTTGGTTTGTCGAGGCGGTAGAGCTGTTCAAAATAGCTTTTGATAGGATTACCCTGGCTTTTGCAACCTCCAAGCAGGCTCTCAAAGGAGTTCGGAAGCAATCTTTTCAAGTTTGCTTCGATCTCCTTCACCGATCTGAACCCACACATTGCAGTACACGAACTCAAGGCATACAGGATCTCTGCCTTGGGATTGGCATCAGCATAGTTCCATAGGGCTTTGGGAACGCTTTTGCGTTTCTCAGCCTCCCCTGTATACCCTTTCTTTGCCTGTGCACGGTTTGGGTGGCATTGGATGGAAAGCGGTTTTTCTATGGCAAGCACCTTGAGCAGGAAAGGGAAAGCATCATGTTTTCCAAGGAAGCTCTTGTTCTGGGAGAGAAACTCAGAGAGAAGCATAGCATCGGATGATGGAACGCGAGAGGGCCCGTTTGGATGGACTCCCATCCAAAGCTCCCCTATCGCCTCCTCTTCCTTCTTAGGCTGTTGGACCAGGTCTTGGATATATTCGAAGCCTCCCCAGGGGGACTGTTTCATCTGTGCTGTTATCTTTACAACATCCATGTCTATGCTCCTTGCATTGGGACTATCCTTACGCTGTATAGGCATAGGACATCCATACGTTTGGTGTGTACTTTCTTACTCACCCAGACCAGCGTACAGAGTTTTCGTCTAGCTCTCAACCCCTTTTAGGACACATCAAGTGAGGGAATAGGGTAAAACCCTCCTGATGATCACAGGCTTATGGGGTGTTTGCCCAAAACCCCTACATACCTATCCACTCGTTCCTGTCTATATTTCCCGCTCTTGCCCCAAGGCATCGCTTAGCGGTACTATGCTGGTCATGGAAACACAACTCATCTATATCCAAGAAGCCGTAGCGGCATTGGAAAAGAACCAACCATATCTCCTCCAATGCCAAGCTGTACGCAGGGCTGTATTCGTTGAAGGCCAAGGGGTCGATGAGACTATCGACTTCGACGGCAAGGACACGACGTGTGCTCACCTCCTGCTCCTGCTCGATAGAGAGGCAGCGGGAACCTTGAGGATCCGAAGGACAGAAGAGGGAACCAAGCTCGAACGTATCGCTGTCCTGGAAAAATATAGGGGAAGGCAGCTTGGAAAGCTGTTGGTAGAGAGTGCCCTCGCTCTCGTCTCAGGGGATGTGTATATCCATGCCCAGCTAAGCAGCAAAGAGTTCTATCAGAAAGTCGGCTTTATCATAGAAGACCCCACCGTTTACTACGAAGCCGATATCCCCCACGTCACCATGATCTGGCCAAAAGGCCAAGGAGTCTTACCTTGCACCATAACAACACTATAATAATAGCAGGAGCCGGCGTATTCGGCACAGCAATGGCCGAACGCCTCTCTTGGAACCGGAACAATACCGTCATTCTCTGGAGTATCGAGGAGGATGTGGTCTTGGATATCAATAGCAATCACCGCAACACCAAGTACTTCCCCACTCACTTCCTCAATACCAGCATCAGGGCAACAGGGGACAAAGCAATATTCAGCTCTGCTGACTGCATCCTGCTGGTAATCCCCTCTAAAGCCATCGTCTCGTTCACTGAGGAGATCAAGGACATAACCAAAGAGGATTGCATGGTCATCAATCTTGCCAAGGGCATGAGTGACGACGGTGCCTTCATTACTGAGCAGATCCCCTTCAGGAGAACTGCCAGCATGAAGGGGCCTACCTTTGCCATAGAGGTGCTCCATGGCCTGCCCTCCTCCTTTACCTTCGGGGGGAAGAGGGAGGACTACCTCGATTTCAAAACCTATATACTCCCTGATACCGGTCTCTATCTGGACTATACCCAGGACATCAGGTCAGTCGAACTGATGAGCATCCTGAAGAACATGTATGCCATAGCCATAGGCTTGGTGTCAGGTAGGTTCAACTCCCCAAACGTTGACTTTCTGATCTACACCAAGGCAGTAAACGAGATGAGACGGTTCCTCTCCCTCTTTGAGTGTGAGACAGAGACCATATTCCGCTACTGCGGTATAGGGGACCTGGGACTGACCAGCCTCAACGACCTGTCGCGCAACCGCACCCTGGGCCTCCTTATGGGCAAGGGGTTCTCCATGGACAGTGGGAGCAAGTCAGCAACGGTCCTTGAAGGAAGCAGGACAGTCAAGCTTATGGGTGAGATGACACGCGAGAAAGAGGTCAGCGAGCAGTTCCCTCTAGTTCAGGCCCTGTACCGACTGATGTATGAGGAAGAAACCGTAAATGAGTACATACAGGCAGCCTTCTGCTAACCAGTACAAGGTGATTTTTTGCCAGTACCTATCCTTTTACGTCTCCTGCTACTATACTTATCAGTAGGAGTTACTATGAGACTTGCACGAAAACATATGATCCTTCTTGTTGTAGGGCTAGCAATTATAAGCTCGTCGCTTTTTGCGGCTACACTAGACGCATCTTATAGCGAGAACCTTGATACCATCATACACAACAGCTCAGATTACGGAATACAAAACCAAGGCTTCCCGGTTGCTTTGCATGTGGGGACAATGACTATCCGCTCCCGTGGCGGAGGAGTAGCCCCCGCAATGTACGGCATCCGTATGGACAGGAGTGGTGACTTTGGCGACGGGGAAGAATATTGGCTAGAAAGCACCCAGAAAATAAACAACCAAAAGAAGTTCGGAGCACAGCTTATCGCCAAGACCATGTTCGCCGGCAATACTATAGTAAGAACCATCAACTGGGGAACCGGCGAAGATCCCCTTATGGAGGAACGGGATTTTTTCTTACGCCAGTATCCAATTACCATAGAGTTTTATCTGGGGATACGAAACATCTTCAGTGTTGACCAGGCCGTTGGTGTTGGGTTTCAATTCAAGCATAAATTGAAACCTAACCTAGGAAACTTCAGGGTAATGTATCGTCCCAATCCTTGGTGGGGAACATATTATACCATTCCCATTGAAGGCAGCTCTGCTCACCAACCTTTCTTTACCA
>CAXYZP010000089.1:0-6209 GCA_964293175.1 uncultured Sphaerochaeta sp. | reverse complement strand
TCATTGAAGTTTCTGAGCTCTTCATAGCTTCTGAAGTTTGTGGCAAGTGTGTTGGACATCCATAAGTCGAGCGAAAGGAATATCAGAGGGGCGAAACAAAACTGAATAATACGTTTTTTTGTAAACATCTAGTTTGTCCATTATTGAAACACACCCTGCAAGGATAGCTTGCAGGGTGGTATGAAAGCTAGAATTACCAAAGGTAATTATCTCTTGTTGCCGATCTCATTGGTCCAGCGGTCAAGAAGGCGGGTCTTGTTGACTTTATCCCCGTCCCATGCCATATCCTGCTCAACTGTCTTGATGTCGGTGATGGCAAGAGCATCTGGATGCTTGGCAGCACCATCAGCTACAAGGACAACATACCATTCGGTAAAGGTTGTCTGTGCCTTAGGACTTGAAAGTACCCAGTCATACAGTTTTTTTGCACTGACGCTGTCCTTGCCACCTGCAACGAGGGACATGGAAGCCAACTCATACCCGGTTCCTTCGCTAGGAGCGGTTATGACGACGTTCGAGCCTGCTGCTTTGAGCTTTACCTGGTCGTGTGCATAGCCGATAGCGACGGGAATTTCTCCAGTTGCTACGCTCTTGCCAGGGGCAGATCCACTTTTGGTGTACTGGTCGATGTTCTTGTCCAGGGCCTTCATGTACTCGATCATCTTGTCTTCAGTTCCAAAGATATCAAGCATGGTGGTCAGAACGTTATAGGCAGTTCCTGAGGAGTTGGGGTTGGCAACGCGGATATAGCCCTTGTACTGGGGCTTGGTAAGGTCAGCCCAGCTGCGGGGAACATCAAGGCCAAGTTCCTTTGCCCTATCAAGGTTGGTTACAAAGGTAAGGGGTCCGACATAGAGACCGATATAGTAGTTCTCGGCGTCTCTGAATTGAGTTGGTGTCTTTGCAGCATAACGACTCACATAAGGGGTGGTGAGGTTCTTGCTTTTGGCTGTGATGTGGTCGAGGCCTACACCGCCAACCCAGATGGATGCCTGGGGGTTGGAAGCTTCTGCTTCCAGACGTGCTACAGCTTCGCCACCACTGAGGCGGACAAAGTTGACTTTGATGCCGGTTTCCTCTTCAAAGAGTTTGAACAGCTTTGCAGCCAGGGGCTCTTCAAGTGTTGTATAGGCATTTACGCTACCGGAGCTTGCCGCGGGAGCAGCAACAGGAGTCGCAGCAGGGGCTGCTTCAGGGGTACCTGCAGCAAACAGAGAGGGAACAAGAAGCAACAGAACCATTAAGATAGCCAGTGATCTTTTCATAGTGTCCTCCATCGAATGATCTTTCCCAAAGGAAAGAATTTTTGTGTGTGTAGGAGTATGCTACTCTCTCCGTATGGTGGCGTCAAGAAAATTACAGCCTATAGAAAGAGAGAGCCAAAAAGTTTTAGCTAAGACAAAATCAAGCTATGGTAGTCGATCTGGAAGTCAATTTCGAACCCTAAAGCGCAATAAAGTCCAAAAGCTTTGGGGTTTTGGGAATCAACTTCCAAAGAAAGATACTCACAGGATAGAAAGAACATGTCCAATGCCAGGCCAAGCATAGCCTTGCCATGACCCTGCCCACGAAAAGTCTCGCCAATGGCGACCCCATATATCATGGTGAGATTATCATTTTCCTTACATTTTTGTAGAACCCCAATGGGTTTCTTCTCATAGAGATAGAGGTAGCCCTTCCTTTCGGGATTATCCAGCATTCGCTGTACAAAATCAGAATCCTCCTTGAGAAGGGAAGTTGCTGTGTGTATGAACAATTGATGGTATTCACCAGTTGCCTCAACAAGAGAGCCAAAACTGGGAATTACAGGGCTCCTCTCCCTCCAGCGGCTTTTGGAAAGGGTCAGACGGTATTCGCTGCGGTCGATATGGGTGTATCTGGCCCTTACATACACTTTTCCGCTTTCACAAGAGCTTTCCACCTGAAAGAGCATCTGGTGAAAAGACAGAGTGGAGTATGCCTTACGGGCTTCGGTGACCAGGGAGGAGAATATCCCCCTCTTCCTATAGGCAGGATGCACAAAGCCATTGACCTCCACCTCGTCTGCTGTGGGAAAGAATGCTGAGAGGAATCCTACAAGCATCTCCTCTTCGTAGTGCAGGAAGAAGCAGGGAAGGCTTGGGTCACTGTTCATCTCGCTGGAGAGAAAAGGTTCGTTCTCCAACCCTTCATGCTGAAAGCATATCTGTTGCAGGTTTCTTATGGCGTGTACCTGTTGGTCATTGAGGGCGTTGGTTTGCATGCTGTGCATTGTCATTGGGTAGAGAATACAAGAGAGAAGGGCCCTCGTAAAGATACGAAGGTCCTTCTCTCTTGTTCGATTGCATGGACTGTAGGAAAAAGCTGAGAGATAGCCTACCTCTTGGCAAGCTATCTCTACCTCTTGTTATGCCCTGATGAGGTGGATGGCAAAGCCACTGAGGTCCTCATTGAGGTAACAGACCTTGATAGTTCCCTTGGCATCACGGGCGATGGTCTCCTTGTTGACAGTAAAACCAAGCTTTGCCAGATAGGCGAGGGTCCTTTCGATATCGAAGCAACGAAAACCTATGTGCCCGTTTTTTCCCAGGTAGAGCTTGGGAAGCACTTCGATGAAAGGCCCCATGAAGGTTGAGGAGGCTCCACGCTTGGTCGGCATGCCCAGGGCAGCAAAGCCTGTGACACTCTTCTCTGCTTCTTCGACTCCGTCGTTGTTCAGCCCCATGTGGGCAAACTCAAGGCCCTGAAGGGCGACTACTGCATCACTGCAAAGGGTGCTGATGGCATCCCAGTCCTCATTTTCAATGAGGTCTGCCTTGACCATCCAAGACCCTCCGACTGCAAGGACATTGCTCTGCTTGGCGTAGGTGCCGAGGTTTGCCAGGCTGATGCCACCGGTGGGCATGAACTTCAGTTGGGGGAAGGGTCCGGCAAAGTTCTTGAGCATGTCCACACCACCGGAAGCTTCAGCTGGGAAGAACTTGAGGGTGGTAAGACCACGTGCAAGTCCTTGCTCGATGTCACTGGGAGTGCATACGCCAGGAACGATGGGGATGTTGTTCTCCAAGCACCAGTCCACGACTGAGGGGTTGAAGCCTGGGGATACGATAAACTTTGCACCGGCACCCACTGCCTTCTTTGCAAAGTCGACATTGATGACAGTCCCAGCTCCTACGAGCATATCGGGATAGGCTTTGGTAATATTGCGGATGGCCTCTTCAGCAGCGTCTGTACGGAAGGTAACTTCAGCGCAGGGCAGTCCGCCCTTGATCATGGCTCCAGCCAATCCTACAGCTTTCGATGCGTCATCGATTTTAACGACGGGGACAAGTCCAATGTCATGGATTTGAGCAAATAATTGTTCGTGCATAGTAAATCTCCTTATTTGGTTCCAAATATGAAATGTTGTTTCAAAATAATGTTGACAGAGCTCAGCATACCCTCTATGATTCTAAATATCAAGATAATAATGAATGTTCATAAAAATATTTTAGGAGGATTGTATGGGTAAGAAATTTGTTACCTTTGGCGAGATCATGTTGAGGTTAAAATCTCCCGGACACGAACGGTTCTTCCAGTCTCCCGCATTAGAAGCCACTTTTGGTGGTGGTGAGGCTAACGTTGCAGTATCACTCTCTCTGATGGGTAAGGACGCCAAGTTTGTCACGGCCCTTCCTGCAAATGCCATTGGTGAGGGAGCAGTGCGTGAAGTAAGGAAATATGGTGTTGATGTCTCAGCTATCAACAGGCCTGAGGAAGGTCGCGTAGGAATCTACTTCCTGGAGACCGGTGCCAACCAACGTCCTAGTATGGTTGTCTATGACCGTGCCGAGAGCGCTATTGCTCTTGCAAAGCCTGCTGACTTTGATTTTCCTGCAATCTTCAGTGATGCCCAGTGGCTGCATGTCACCGGTATTACCCCAGCTGTCAGCCAGAGTGCAGCAGACTGTACCTTAGAGGCTATGAAGGCAGCACAGAAAGCAGGTGCGACCGTTTCGATCGACTTGAACTATCGCAAGAAGCTCTGGAAGTATGGTAAGACCGCTGTTGAGGTGATACGTGAACTGACAAAGCATGCCGATGTCATCGTTGCCAACGAAGAGGACATCCAGAAATGCCTTGGTATCGAAGCTAAGGTTGACGTAACCAAGGGCGAGCTTGACCTTGCTGTCTATGAAGAGCTCACCAACGAGGTAAAGCGCCAGTTCCCCAACATCAGTGTGGTCAACGTAACGTTGCGTGAAAGCAAGAGTGCCGACCATAACGGCTGGAGAGCTGCCATCAACGGCAAGACTGGCTTCTATGTATCCAAGAAGTATGAGATAACCAACATCATCGACCGCGTAGGCGGAGGCGACTCCTTCTCAGCTGGTATCATCTATGCTTTGAGCGAATACGGTGATGACGAGCAGTATGCGATCAACTATGCAGTTGCTGCCTCTGCTTTGAAGCACTCCATCGGTGGAGACTTCAACCTTACTCTGAAGAGTGAAGTGGAAGCCCTCTGTAAGGGTGATGGAAGCGGACGCGTCCAGCGCTAGTTCGATACGAACAAAAACAAAGGCTGTCAATTTTCTGATTCAGGAGGATGACAGCCTTTTTTATGGGTACAGGGATATGCTGTTGCCAAGGTTCTTTTAGCATAACAAAGAATACAATGAACAAGAGCAAAGAAAATGCAAAAGATGGTAATCCAATTTGATTGGACATGCCTCTGTTTTTCAGTATGATTGGAATGCGGAGGCACTGATGAAAACCAAAGAGTTCTATTCCCTTATCAAAGAGTACCAACAAGCCCAGGTCGATACGGTCTTTTCAGAAAATGACCTGTTTGCCATAGAGCTGGAGGACAAGAGTCCTGCCTATGCCTCGATAGTGGAGGACGCCCTTGCCCTCTATCTTGGGGAAAAGGGTATCACCGGTTACCTCCGTCTCTGCTTCCTCGACCCCGATATTCCCGATTTGGAAAAGCATGAGGAGGAGAACTCCCAAGAGTGCTTTATCCTGACCTTGAACAACAATAAAGAAGATATGGAACCTGAGGATCTTGCAGCTATCACAGAGAGTGGTCTTGTGTTTGATGATGGCTCCTATCCTATGGTCAGGGTCAAGCGCCAGTATCGTTTTCCCTGGTTCCTTACAGAAGAAGAGAGACAATCATTCGCTCTTGCTTTGAGAGGTATCCTGTTTGCCAAGACCTATGTTGCGCAGTTCGGTAAGATCAGCAAGAATAACTCCCTTACCCCCTGGCTAGAGAGCTTAGGCCTCCAAGATATCGACAAGCGTGAATACTTTCCCTACTTCAAGCAGGCAGGAGATGGAAAAGAACAGTTTACCGTTGAAGCCAGAGAGCTCAGTGACGATGATTATGGGGTGGAATATCCTCAGGCAAGGCTGACAAATGAAGATAAACTCACTCTTTTTAAAAGAATGAAGGCCAAGCCAGGGAAGATTCTGTATGTTGCAACCTTCCTTCTCCCCGAACCGTTCAAAGATGCAAAGGGAGGGGCCCCTGTCTTTCCTGTAGCCTATATGCTTTTTGATCCTCAAAAGCATGTGATGCTCGACCTGCATATGGTGGAGGACTACGAGGCGCAACATACCAAGTTTGTATCCCGCTTGTTTGATAGCTTTGAGCAGGTGGGGAAACCTCAGGCCATTCACTGCTTTGGAGATCGTACCTATCCCTTGCTCTCCCATCTGGGATCACAGATCAACATCATGATGGTCCAAGGCAAGCAGAATGATGAATTGGATACTATCATCAAGGAATTTCTCAGCCATGGTCTGGATGAAGAGGAACATGATCATGAACACGAACATGAACATGTGCATGGTCCTGGATGTGGACATCATCATGAGTAGGTTCTTGTAGAAGAAGAGAGAGTAAGAGAAGGAAAGGTTAGAAACTAGAAGGTAGTAAGGGAAAAAACCTATTAAACCATCCCTCAGTAGATAGAGGACCGGCTCCGTTGGAGTTGTAGTCAGTCTATTTCCTTGTAATTATATAGGCGCTTGCAGGGCCGCCTCCAATCTTCTCTATGTAGCCGTCTTTCACTAGGAGGGCGAGTGTTCTTTCGATAGTAACCTGGCTTATATCCGGACAGATATCTAGGATCTCTCTTTTCCTTATCTTTCCGACAGTTTTTTCTATCACTGTTTTGATGCGTTCTGGCTTGGACATTTTCCTATATTTCATATGTTCGACTCGGTCTTCAAAGTCATTGTAT
>CAXYZP010000088.1:0-6327 GCA_964293175.1 uncultured Sphaerochaeta sp. | reverse complement strand
ATGGGAAAGCCAACGGAATGAGGGGAGTATTTTTAAAAAGATAAAATAATGTGACTATGGGATGACCCCGCCGGAAGGCGGCTTTTCCATGTCCTAATGTTTTGAGGATTCTTGCATGATTATGTGGATTATCTCTCTATCACTTGAATATTTATTCAATTGTATTGACAATACATGCATAATTATGTAGTACTACTACTAACAATAAAAATAGTATAATCAGTGAGTAACCATGGATAAAGAAGAGAATAAATTTGACGACCTGCAGATGCATACAGCAAAGCAGAGAATGGTATCGGTAGATCCTACCGACCATAAGAAAAAGCATCACATCATCCAGATGACCGATGGTGTGCTCATACCGAGAAAAGGGGATGGGCATGTACTGAACTCCTGGAGAATTACCTTCTTCAGTGCTCTAGCCCTCCTTTCTGGTCTTATCATTTTCAAACCACAACCCTATAGGGACATCTTTATGGTTGTCATCAAGGGAGCTCCGGTAACCTTCCAGGCGACCATCCTTGCAATACTGGGGGCTATCGTAATAGGAACCCTTACAGGCCTGGGCTCGGTTAGCAAAAGGCGCTGGGTCAATATGGTCAGCGGTGTCTATGTGGAACTTATACGCGGTATCCCGCTGTTGGTCCAATTGATCTTCATCTACTACGCCATGGGCAGGTTCTTCAGGATCCAGGGCATGGTGGCTGCAGTTGTAGCACTCTCCATCTGTTTCGGTGCGTATATGGGTGAGATCGTGAGAGCGGGTATCCAGGCTATCCCCCGCGGACAGATGGAAGCGGCCATTGCGGTCGGACTGAGCAGGGGGCAGGCCTTCAGGTATGTCATCCTGCCACAGACGGTCAAGGTCATCCTGCCTGCTGTCGGCAATGAGTTCATCTCGATGCTCAAGGACTCTTCCCTAGTTTCGGCAATTGCGCTGAGCGACATCTTAAGAAAAGGTAGGGAGTACATCTCCCGGACCTTCCTCTCCCTTGAGACGATGCTTATCGTCGCTTTGGTCTACCTGATCATCACGCTCTTACTCTCACGCCTCGTAGGGATGCTCGAGGAAAGGTTGCACAAGAATGGCTAGGATACGCATAGAAAACCTCACCAAGGAATATCAGACAGATAAAGATGTAGTCAAGGCTGTACGCAATGCCTCCCTCACTGTGGAGAACGGCGAAGTCGTGGTTATCATAGGCCCTTCAGGCAGTGGAAAAAGCACCCTGCTCAGAAGCATCAACAAGTTGGAAATACCCACAGGGGGACATATCTTCATCGATGAGGATGATGTGGTCGATCCCAAGGTGGACCTACGAAAGATACGGGAGGAAGTGGGAATGGTATTCCAGTCCTTCAACCTCTTTCCACACCTCACCGCCCTGCAGAACATCACTCTCGCTCCCCTCAAGGTCAAAAAGATGACCAAGAAGGAAGCCGAGGAAAAAGGCATGAAGCTTTTGAAGATGGTGGGTCTTGAGGAAAAGGCTGATGTGCATCCAAACCAGCTTTCCGGTGGACAGCAGCAGAGGGTCGCCATAGCACGCGCCCTTGCCATGGAGCCGAAGGTAATGCTCTTCGACGAAC
The DNA here is from genome assembly GCA_964293175.1 of uncultured Sphaerochaeta sp. GTDB lineage: Bacteria > Spirochaetota > Spirochaetia > Sphaerochaetales > Sphaerochaetaceae > Sphaerochaeta. The sequence goes on along the minus strand of CAXYZP010000088.1, from coordinate 4,737 downwards.
CTACCAGCGCATTGGACCCTGAGATGATCAAGGAGGTGCTGGACGTCATGCTGAGCCTTGCAAAAAGCGGCATGACGATGCTGTTGGTTACCCACGAGATGGGCTTTGCCAAGGCGGCTGCAGACAAGGTGGTCTTTATGGATGATGGGGAGATAGTGGAAATCGCTACCCCCAAAGAGATGTTTACCACCCCCAAGAGTGACCGCACGAAGCTCTTTTTGGACCATATACTCTAAAAACGACTCTAGTACCGACCTAAAAACCTACCCACAACATCGCTGTGGGTAGGTTTTTTACTAGTATACCATGACTAGTCTGAAATATATCACAGAAACGCTTGTCGCTTTTCAGCCTTGGTTGTATGGTTTTTCCAAGGAGCTACCCCATCATGCAACAGAAAAAAGAACAAAGCTGGCTTGAACGCCATATTACGCTACACTCGTATGACGATCCAAAGGCAGAGAAGGAAAATGCCATCACCCACCTGGTGGGGACAGCTTTGGCCATTGTCGCCTTCATCATCATCCTCTTCAGGCTCCCCTCGATCCCCACTCTCTCCATGAAGATAGGAATGGTCATCTGGGGCATTACCATGATCATGCTCTATGCGGCTTCGAGCCTCTACCACTCACTTCCCCATGGCGATGGAAAAAGGCTGTGTAGGATCTTGGACCATAGCAACATCTACTTCCTAATAGCAGGAACCTATACTCCGATGCTTATGTATGTGGCAACACCCAAGGCATACGGAATACTTGCCTTGGTATGGGGCATTGCTGTTGTAGGAATTCTCTTTACTCTTCTGATATGGGGAAAGATGGGAGCTTTGCATATAGCACTCTATATTGGTATGGGATGGCTAGTGGTTTTTTTCTGGAAAGATGTCGTACCCTTCCTACCTGCAGGCATTGGCTATTGGGTCATTGCAGCGGGACTCTCCTATACGATAGGGGTCATCTTCTACGCAAATAAGCGCATCCCCCACTACCATGCCATCTGGCATCTCTTCTGTATCGGGGGAAGCGCTCTCTTCTTTATCGGATATATGCTTAAACTGGTCTAGTTCAGTAGTTCTGCTATATCAGCGTACAGGACCTCTTCGGGTACGAAGCCCAGATAACCTTTGACCACCCTGCCTTCCTTGTCCAGGAAGACGGTGGTGGGCAAGCTGGTGGTCTGAAACACTGCAGCAAACATACCGTCATCGTAAAACACAGGCCCTGTAAACGGAAAATCCTTGATAAAGGCGTTGATCGTCTTCAGCGTCTCACGCTGTCCATCAAGCGCATCGAGGAAGATAAAGCTAATCTGATCCCCATACTCATCGAAAGCCTTCTGGAAATGAGGAAGCTCCTGCTTACAAGGTGGACACCACGAGGCAAAGTAATTGATCACAGCGGGCTTGCCATCCCTGACATCACTGACAGAGGTGACTGTCCCATCGAGACGGGTCAAAGGAAGGTTAGGCATCACAGGATTTTCATTCGCTTCAGGTTGCGGCTCTTTTTCTTGGGTCTGTGGCCCCTCTTGTACAGGAGCACTCTCAGCAGGGTCTGGGGCAGGGACAGACGGCTTAGGCGCCTCAGCCTTTTTTGGTACGGGGGCTTGGGACTCTAGGGCAAGGGTCGGCGTGAAGGAGACAGCCGGGGCGTTCTTCTTCAGAGCATTGTAGGCGACAGCTGCAATGATGATCACCACAGCAAACGAGACGAGAGTTATAAGAAGGGTTCGTGTATTCTTTTTCATGTACTAGTACTCCTAAAGAAACAATGCTGCCGGGTTGAATCCCAGCACCAGGGATATGCCAAAGGCCAGCAGAATAATGCCACTGACCACCGAGATGACCTTAGAGTGCTTCTTGATCGAGGCGAAGACACCTTCAAGCTGTTCGAGCAGCACAGCTGCGAACAGGAAGGGAATGGCCAGGCCCATGGCGTAGAAAAACAGGGTGAGCATTCCCTTGTAGATGAGCGCCGCATTGGCAGCCTGCATCAGGGCAGCTCCCAAGAAGGGACCTACACAAGGTGTCCACCCGAGGGCAAAGACGAAGCCAAAGAGAATGGACTTGGGAACGTTCATGTTCGCCATGCTCTTGAGCTGGAACTTATGGTTTGTATTGACTGCCCGTACCAGGACGACTCCCAGATTATTGAGGGCAAATATGATCAAAAGGCCGCCACCTATCCTATTCATCAACAGGAGGTGATCTTTGAGGAACTGTCCTACGGTAGTAGAAGCGGCTCCGAGGGCGACAAACAGTATGGTGAAACCCAATACGAATGCCAGACTATTCTTTATGAGCACACCCTTTTTTCCTTCATCGGCTACCCCACCTGCAAGATACGAGAAATACAGGGGTAGAATGGGGAGAATACAGGGGCTGATAAAGCTAATGATTCCTTCTAGGAACGCTGTTAAATATGCCATGGCTGAGCATAGCATAACCAAAAAAGGTTCACAAGAGGGAGGAAATCCGCTACAGTCATCTCATGGGCAAAAAAAAGAAGGAGGCGGAGGGTGAAAAACTCTTTGACCTTCATTATCAGAATATCTATGCCGAGCGCTGGCCAGCGTTGCGACTTGCATTGCTAGAAGAGCGAAAACCTGTCGCCTTCAACACTCATTTGTTGGAAACCTATTACCTGGATGAGGCTTCCATCATAGCGGCCCGCCTTCTTGGTGTCCAAAAAGATGACCATGTCCTGGACATGTGTGCCGCACCCGGTGGGAAATCACTGGTATTGGCATCGTCTCTACAAGGAACCGGAAAACTCGTAGCCAATGACCGATCTGCAACGCGCAGGGGCCGACTGAAGATTGTCCTTAAGAACCACCTCCCCCTAGAGTGGCAAGAGAGCGTACATGTCACCGCACACGATGCCACCAAGTGGGGATTGTATGAGCAGGCTCTCTATGACCGCGTCCTTTTGGATGCTCCCTGCTCAAGTGAGCGCCATGTCCTTAACGATGCCAAGGCTCTGAACATGTGGAAGCCCTCCCGACCCAAAGCCCTGGCCATCCAGCAGTTTGCCATGCTTGCAGCTGCCTTGGAAGCGGTGAAGATAGGGGGTTTCATCCTCTACAGCACCTGCTCCATAGAACCTGCTGAAAATGAGGGTGTCATCGACAAGTTGTTTGTAAAACGGGCAGGTAGGTTTGCCCTCGGGCAAATACCAGGTTCTGAAGCGGAGGCATGTAGCCACGGCTCCATCATCCTGCCGGACAAGTCCGACGGCAGGGGTCCCTTATATTATTGCCTTATCAGGAGAATTTCATGAGTAGTGTCGCTATAAACCGGTGTGAAAATTATGAACAGGAGAAGGTGGACCTTGCAGTCGAAGAGGCCTGTCTCGCTGCCAATATGCCCCCTGTCGCAGGCAAGCGAGTTTTGCTCAAGCCAAATGTGCTTTCCGATGCCAAAGAAGACAGGTGCATTACCACCAACACCGCTGTAGTACGTGCTGTTATCCATCTGCTAAAGAAACAAGGTGCCAAGGAAATCCTTATGGGGGACTCCCCCGGCCTACAAGGTCTCGCCTTTGTCCCAAGAGCTTGTGGCCTTGATAAGGTCTGCAAGGATGAGGAAATTCAATGGGTTGACTTTACCCAGAACCCCAAGACAAAAACAGTCCCCTATACCCGTGGCAAAAGCCTTCCCTTTGCAGGAATTCTTGATGAGGTCGACCTGCTTTTCAGCCTGCCAAAACTCAAGACCCATCAGTTGATGTACAGCACAGGTGCTATAAAAAACCTTTTCGGACTGGTCCCCGGCCTGCATAAGAGTCCCTGTCATGTGCTTTTTCCAACCCGCGAGCTTTTCGCTTCCCTGATGGTTGGCATACTCTCCCTTACCAAGCCCTCCTTCTCCATCATGGACGGGATTATCGGTATGGAAGGCCCCGGACCTGCAAACGGCAAGCCCAGGCATATGGGCCTCATCCTTGCTTCCAGGGACGCACTCAGCCTGGACTACGCCCAGGCGGTGGTCATGGGATATGACCCTCTGAGCATCCCCATCATTGCAGAGGCCCTGAAACGTGAAGAAGGATCCATTCCCTCATCGTATCCCATCCTCGATGCAAACGATCTTATCGTAGAGAGCTTTAAGCGTGTGGTGCAGCAGAAACAGACAAGCTTCTTTCATGCCCTCATCGCCCCCTTCTTTCTGAGCAAGTATATTCGCTGGAAGGTAAAACGCGACCGCAAGGCTCCTGTTTTCCTTACTGACCCTTGTATCCAATGTCGCAAGTGCATTGAGATATGCCCGGTTCACGCATTGCACCTTGAGGGAAAAAGCATCATCATCGATGAAAAGGTATGCGTACGTTGCTACTGCTGCCATGAGGTCTGCCCGGCACATGCCATTGAAGTAGACGAACAACTCCAACAATAAGGGGCCTCTATGAGCTTCACCACTCTCTTTTTCAGTGTCCTGCTATCCCTCTTGCCTATTAGTGAGCTGAGAGGAGCTATACCCTATGCATACTTCAACGGTGTGTCGCTATTGGTTGCAACTCCACTATGCATCCTGGTCAATGCCCTTGTCGGTCCCATCGCCTATACGTTCCTTGCTACCGTTCATAAACTTTTCTACTCCCATTGGCCTTGGTACACTTCCTTTTTTGACCGGTTCGTAGCAAAGGCACAAAGAAGGGTCGCCCCCAAGGTAAGCAAGTACGGCTATTGGGGTATCCTCTTGTTTGTAGCCATCCCCTTACCCATAACAGGAGCATGGAC
>CAXYZP010000087.1:0-6390 GCA_964293175.1 uncultured Sphaerochaeta sp. | reverse complement strand
ATATTTGGAGGTTAGTTAATTTTTTTACATAAGGTTGACAGACCAAATCCACTGCCATAACCTTAGTTTAAGTTAACGAGAACTTAAAAAAAGGAGTTACTATGAACAAGAAGTTTGTTATCGGAGTATTGGTGCTATGCGCACTGGTCCAAGGACTGGTATTTTCCTCTGGGAAACAAGAAACTAAAACGGTCCAGCCAGTAGTAAGTGATTACGCCACTACAACAAAAGTAGACAAAGACATCTCCCTTAAACTCACCTTCCTTACCCACAAACAAGGGATGGAAGAAGAGTTCGCCCTATACCAGAGTGAGTTCAATAAGATTTACCCAAATGTAAAAATTATCTATGAGCCCATCGGGGACTATAAGAAAAACGTCGAAATACGATGGACCAGCGGAGATTGGGGTGATATGTGTATGATCCCTCACCAATTCTTGACAGAGACCCAATTACCAAACCTCTTTGCTCCCTTAGGCAAAGTTGCAGAATTTGACAAGAAATATGAATTTGCCTCCGCATTCTCACTAGACGGAGACGTATACGGCATCACCTCAACGGGAACAGCCTACGGCGTACTGTACAATAAGAAAGTTCTCAATCAGGCAGGAGTTTCTGAGATTCCCAAAAACCCCGAGGATTTCTTTGCAGCTCTGAGAAAAGTCAAAGCCAATACATCAGCGATTCCCCTGTACTGTAACTATGGAGCAGGCTCTCGCCTCGCTGACTGGGAATGGAACGCACGAGGAAGTCTTACCGGCGATGCAAACTATAAAAACAAAATGATCTACATGGTAGATCCGTTCTCAGCAGGCAAGCCATATAATACGGTTATGAAGATGCTGTATGATGTCGTTGACCAGGATTTGGTCGAAGACGATCCTTCAACCTCCACATGGGACACCTGTAAAAACCTCCTGGCCCAAGGAAAAGTTGCTGCTACGGTCATAGGCTCATGGGCTACTGTCAATGCACAAAATGATGCTGAAAATCCAGACGACATTGTATTTGCAGCCTTTCCATGGAATACCGACGGCAAGCAATACGCAACCATAGCCGCCGACTATGCCTACGCTATCAACAAAAACATTTCACCTGAACGCTACCAAGTTGCTAAAGAGTATATTATCTGGCTCACAGAGAAGTCGAACTTCTCCTATGAAACCGGCGGAATCCCCATCGTTAAGGGCGAGAAATATCCCAAGACATTGGCAGCTCTCCAGGATGCAGGAGTAACTCTCGTACCTGATGCACCTCCACATCCTTCTGACATTGGCATTTTTGACGAACTCAATTCAGAATCTGAGTTGTACCTTGGAAAATTCCCTGAGAAAGCCCGTTTGGTAGAGTCTGCCATGGGTCAAACCAAAGAGAGTTTTGACAGCATAATGAACGACTGGAACAAACGCTGGACAAAAGCCCAGATAGAGTTACTAGGAGAAGATTATGCCTCCAAAACCCGTTATTAGACTGCAGTTTACCTCCTGCAACTAATATGTTGATTCTCTGCTCTCCTGCACAGACAGTTGCAGGAGAGCCCCTTCTTACATGAAAAGGCGGTTTCTCGATGGATCTTACCAGTAAATCTCGCTTTCAGACATTCCTAGCAAAACGACAGGTGCAACAGGGAATAGTCATAGTCACATTCTCTTTTATCCCCTTACTATTGCTTGCAACCTTCACCTACCTCCCTTTTGCCAAGATGATGGAGTTTAGTTTATACAAAATGAAATACATCGGGCCAAGGACCTTCATAGGACTTAAGAACTATCGGGATGTATTTTTACGAACCGATACCAAAGCAGCCCTCTTAAATAGTTTTTACTATATGGGAGCAGGAGTAATTCAGCTAACCTTAGCCCTATATTTTGCTGCAATCCTGAGTTTCAAAGTTACGTTTGAAAAATTCTTCAAAGCTTCCCTATTCTTCCCTTACCTCGTATGCGGCATTGCAATGGGATTTATTTTTCGTTTCTTCTATACACGCGGGCTCGTGTTGGACTCTGTCCTTGAACTCATAGGATTTGAGAAATCAAGACTTCCCTACTGGCTCAAGGAACGTTCGATAAACAACTACTCCATAGCAGCAACCTCTGTCTGGCGTTACATGGGCCAGAGCATGGTCCTCTTCATTGGAGCGATCCAATCGATAAGCCCGGAATTCTATGAAGCTGCTGAAATTGACGGAGCTACCCGATTACAGCAATTCAGACATATTGTATTCCCTTTTATCAAACCTATTGTGACTTTGAATGTAATGCTCATGATCAAAGGTTCGTTCAGCGCTTTTGAAGGTCCCTACGTTGTCACCAATGGTATGAATGGAACAGCTACCTTTGTCGTGCTGATGCATCAACTTGCCCATGAGGCTGGAAAAGTGGGACTGGCTTCTGCAATGGCCATTGTCCTGCTTGTCGTAATCCTGCTGGGCACAGCACTGCAAAAAGTACTCTATAATCTGTTTTTCTCCGAACAGTCTCGAGGTACACTATGAACCTAGCCAGATCCAAACGTACTTTGGGAACGATTCTAAAATATGCTTCACTTGCTTTGGGAACATTCGTCTCCTTGCTCCCCTTGGTTACCGTGTTTCTTGCGTCCTTGAAAAACGATAAGGAGTTTATGGTTTCTGGAGCTTTGGACCTCCCTATAAACTGGTTCTATATGCAGAATTACATTATTGCCTGGAGCAAGGCAAAAATGTTATTGGCTTTTTGGAACACCTCGGTGATCCTCTTTTTTACACTCATAGGATCGGTGCTTACGGGCACGATGGTAGCATATGTACTCAATCGGTTTACGTTCAAAGGTAGAAACTTCACAAAAGGAGCATTCCTTTTGGCGAACCTCATCCCGGGAGTAACCATGCAAGTAAGTACCTATCAGATAGTAACCAGCCTCGGTTTGGTAAATTCCATACCTGGGATCGTGTTGCTCTATACAGGGACGGATATCATCGCCATCTATATATTCCTACAGTTTTTTGATAGCATTCCGAGATCGCTTGATGAAGCCGCATTTATAGATGGAGCATCATACTTCACGATTTTTTTCAGAATTCTATTTCCCTTGGTTAAACCTGCAATAGTAACGGTAATGATACTTAAAGGTGTAGCTGTCTACAAAGAATACTATCTCGCGAATCTCTATCTTCAATCGAAGACGAAATATGTGACTATTTCGACATCTTTGTATACATTTACCGGGGAATATGGGAACCAGTTCAATTACATTTGTGCTGGTGTGATGATTACGATTATCCCGATACTCATCGCATTTTTATTTCTCCAGAAGTATATATACAATGGAATAGCAAAAGGAGCTGTCAAGGAATGAACAATACGTTAGCACTAGAGGCAAGAGAACAATTGGAGCTGGTTATCATTCCTTTCTGGCTCCGTATGAAAGACAATGAATACGGTGGGTTTTACGGTAAGGTGGGCTATGACCTGACCTGCTTCAAAAAAGCACCGAAATGCCTAGTCCAGTCTAACAGGATACTCTGGTTCTTCAGTGAAAGCGCTATGCTGCTCGAACGAGAAGACTGTAGGCGTGCCTCCGACCATGCCTACCAATTCCTGTCCAACCATGGCTTTGACCAACAGGATACTGGTATCTTTTGGTCCTTATCCTGTAATGGGGAACCCGAGGATATGACCAAAAGCAGCTTCAACTTTGCCTATGGTATCTTGGCCCTGTCATCCTATTACCGCCTTACAGGCAAGAAGGAGGTCCTCGACCAAGCCTTGGGCCTATATTCTCTGCTGGAACTGCATTTCGCTGATGCCTACGGGTATAAGGAAGTACTGCAAAAGGATTTCTCTGAAATACCCAATGAAGATCTGAGATTCTCCAGAGGTGATCTCAACGGGGAGCGCACGATGAATACCCTGCTCCACCTTCTGGAAGCGTACCATGCGTTATATCAGATAGCTCCTGATGCTCAACTGGCACGTAATATCGAAAGAATTTGCAACCTGTTTTTGACACATGTGTATGATCCCAAAAGAAAAGCTTTGGCTATCTATTTTGACAACACGATGCAGCCTGTCTCAGAGTACCGATCCTTTGGCCATGAGATCGAAGCTAGCTGGATGCTCAACCGTTGTGCCCAAAAGTTACCTGAAGGGGCAGAGCTTGCTGCCATAGCAAAGACACTGGTCGAAGAAGCATATATACATGCATATAAAAACAACTCTCTCATGGATGAGACACAAACGCCTCGCAAGCGTAGGCGTAGAGTCCATTGGGTACAGGCCGAAGCTGTAATGGGCTTTCTCTCTGCGTATATGAACGATCCAGAGCATAGCGAATATATGGATGCTGCCAATTCGATCTGGGATTTCATCCAGACGAATATGGTAGATACAAGGGCCCAAAGCGAGTGGCTCTATATGGTTGATGAAAATGGGACTATTACAGAACCTTATGATATAGTCTGGTCTTGGAAAGGGCCCTACAACAATGGAAGACTTTGTCTGGAGCTGATAAAGAGGTTTGGGAATTGATACAAGAAAAATTTAGCTACGAGACACACCTGCACACAAAAGAAGCCAGTGCATGTTCTCTATCATGGGCTACAGAATATATAAAACCGTATAAGAAAGCTGGTTATAGTGGCATCATTGTCACAGACCATTTTTTTAATGGGAACACATCCATACCTTCTTCGATTAGCTGGGAGGAACGTGTTTCTCTGTTTTGCCTTGGCTTTGAACATGCTAAAAAGGAAGGTGAGAAACAGGGGCTGTCAGTCTTTTTTGGTTTTGAAGTCTCCTTCGGCAATGATGAATATCTTATTTATGGCCTCGACAAACAGTGGCTCATAGCACACCCTCAGATTATGGATTGGGACCAGAGCCAACTGTATAAAGAAGTGGATAATCTGGGTGGGGCCATGATCCAAGCACACCCCTTCAGAGAAAGAGACTATTTGCATGGTATCTTCCTACATCCGCATGCTGTCCATGGTATAGAGGTGGGCAATAATGAGAATGACATTGAGTTTGATCGTAAGGCTTTTGCGTATGCCCAAGCACAAAATATTCCCATGACTTGTGGAAGCGATATCCATAAGGCTTCCAAGGTAACTGCAAAAAATATGGGTATTGTCTTCGATGCTCCACTTACAAGCATTGATGACTTTACATCTGCCATCAGGGGAAAAGAGAAATATCACCTACTTCTTGCTCAAGAACGTAGGGAAAAACCTCGCAGCAGACAATCAAAGCTACCGATCTTAGTATATGACCACCAAAACGTTTCCCATAAAATAGAGGCATGGGAGGCTTGGGAAGCTGAGCAATAGACTTCAATGAAAGGTATCAATACCCCAGGGCAAGCCCTGAAAAGACGAGGCTATGCCTCCTTATTCGCCCCAAAGGGCGGGGTATTTCACCTTGAGTTCCCCTCTCTCGCTCGATAGAAGGAGTACGTGCATACATACAAAATCTGCTCTGGTTCATCCCAGCCCCTTAAGAGAGCCGGAATTTCTAAGCCTAGTGGCTAAAGAGATAAATACATGCACAGCAATCAATTCCCTTGTATTAGAAATGATACGAGAAAGAATTCCCCCTATTTTTTTAGACAACATGGCACAGTGAATTATGAACCTCCCTTCAAATCCACCCTTCCGCCTTCAAAAGACTATCCAGTTCATCAAGAAGAGCATCAATATATTGTAGCAGGTCTTTCTGTCCAATATGCTCCACCACCTGATCGACCATAGCTTCAAAGGATTCAGGCAGGTGCTTACAGGTTTTCTTAGCCCATACAACAAGCTTCTTTTCCCCTGGATGGGTCTGGTCATTGATGGCAAACAGAATATCAAAGTAGCTAGCCAGCAAGGCTGACGTTCTGTGAGCCTGGCTTACCAGATCATTGCGAACTATTGCATGCTCGATCTGTTCGTAGTAGGAAGCCATCAGCTTGCTACGAAGCAAGGGATAGTTCTTTGCTATGATGGCCATGGCTAGTTCCTTGGGATACGGGCTCTCCAGTTGCTTCTGGATCTGGGCAAACTTACCATCGGTGTCATGCAAGATAGTGGAGGTCTTCAGGTTGTGAATGAATGCAGTTGAATACCCTACAGAAGCATGATGGCCCTTCCATACCCACTCTACCTGCTGTTGAGCCCACTCCAAGCTACGATACATGATATCAACAGCTGTTCCATCAGTAAGAAACATCTCATCACCTTCGTCAAAGAAACTGTTGCCAACTTCAGCCTTGGAGGCAAAGAGAGAGGCCATTTCATGACGAATCTCAAGACTAAGAGGTTTCTCACTGTAGACATACAGGTCGTAGTCAGAGAAATGATCAAGCACCAGGCCGGTACGGGAACCGGACAGGACGAGGGCTTGGAGGCCTTCAGCAAGTGTTAGCCAGGAA
>CAXYZP010000086.1:0-6404 GCA_964293175.1 uncultured Sphaerochaeta sp. | reverse complement strand
CTAATACTTTCTTAATGAAAAAAACTAAAGGAGTTTTTATGAATTATCTGTTCAAAAGTAATAAGATTTTGGTACTTGTTTTGGTTGTCGCCCTATTTTCCTTCTCGCTTTTTGCTGAAGGCAACAGTGAGAAGTTTCAAAACCCCTTAGCAAACATTGATGCGATAGGCACCAGTGATTTTGTGTTTGGAGATGCTTTGCCAGATGCTCCGTCTCTCTCACAACGTGGAGGCTATGCTGTTGGCGTTCGTACTTTGGACCTAACCAATCCAAATCAGATAGACATCCTGAACACTTCACAAGGAAAGAATTCTAGATATGACCGCCCTTTGACAGTTGAGGTGTGGTATCCAGCAATACTTCCTCAAGGAGCTGTAGAGATTACGAATTATCATGATACGCTCGGCGTTTCGAATAATCCACAACGCCCATTGATCCCTTTCACCTTTCTTGGACGTTCCTTACGCAATGCGGATCCTTACATTCCAGAAGAAGCTTTCCCGTTGCTTATTGTCTCGCATGGTTTCCCAGGTTCCCGCCTGATGATGACCTATTTGACTGAGAACCTCGCTTCCAAAGGCTATGTGGTGGTAGCGATCGACCATACCGAATCCACTTTTTCAGATGTAGGGCCTTTCCCCAGTACACTACTTAACCGGCCTCTTGATATTCTCTTCGTCCTTGATGAGATGGCGAAATTAGGCGGAAAGGGAGGCACGTCTTTTCTCTCGGGAACAGTCGATGCTGACAATACTGCCTTGATCGGGTACTCGATGGGTGGGTATGGGTCCCTTAATGCCGCTGGAGCTGGCTTCAGCCCCCAAGCGATCAATATGTTTGCAAGTATGATGAATGGAGATACGTCCCTTAAAATACGGAGCAGAGGAAATCCTGATTTTATAGCTTCCCATGATGACAGAATCAAAGCAGTGGTTGCATTTGCCCCTTGGGGAATGAATGTTGGTGTTTGGGATGCCGAAGGGCTTGCGGGTCTCACCGTACCGACACTGTTTGTAGCCGGCAGTCAAGATGATGTTGCTCTTTATGAAAATGGGATCAAAGCAATTTTTGAGGGCGCAAAAAACTCAGACAGGTATATGCTGACTTTCATAAATGCACGGCATAATGTGGCTCCAAACCCACCTCCTGCGATTGCCTTGGATCCAGAGTTGTTGGAAGATTATTATCGATATGCAGAACCCTCTTGGAATGAACATAAAATCAATAATATCAACCAGCATTTCTTGACTGCCTTCCTTGGATTAAACTTGAAGGCTTTGGATTATGGCAAATATCTTGATCTGATTGAAAATTCCAACGAAGGGGTATTCTCAACCAATGCTGACGGTTCGTTTAAAGAAGCCCATTCTTACTGGGAAGGGTTTAAAGCGCGCTCGGCTGTCGGTATGGAATTCGTACACAAATCTGTGGAATAACAAGAAGAATCATTGACAAGGGAGGTCTTACAAAAGGCCTTCCTTGGTTTTCAGACTTTTCCCAATTCAGAACATCAACGGCAACATTTATTCCAGTATGACGGGATCATGATGAAACCCTAAGAGGATAACCCATGGTGGTACCGCTGTCATTACTTCCTCTGACGGAGTATATGCTCAGGGCCCTTTTCATGAGCTTGAGTGTCCCTTATCCTTGATTATGCTCCCTTCTACTGATATCGTACAAGGAAGAGGAAGAGCATGCATCCTTAGAACCATTAGGCGGATATGCTCCCTTAAGAGAAAAGATCCTTTTGGAGCTAGCGTGAATAGAACAGATTCTCGATTCACATTCCAGCAGAAGCTTGCATCAGTGGTTACGCTGCTGTTTTTGGCAAGTTTTTTCTTACCCGTCTATCTTGCCCGTGAAAATAGAGTCTCTGAAGAAATTACCAGCAAGTTTTCCTCTTTGAGCCCCATGTGTATCCTGTTTCTGACGCTTCCGCCTCTCTTGATCGTTCTCTATGCGTTCATAAGAAAGGGCTGGCTGTCAGAGGTGGCGCTTTCACTCGCCGGTGTCTTGGGCCTTTTCTTTCCCCTGATGGTCCTTGGTATAGTAGGCCCTGATGTCAGCGCAACATTTGGTCCCTTGGCACGATACAGTCCCGCCTCAGGGATGTACCTCTATCTGACAGCGGTGATAATAATCTTCTTGATGAAACCCAAGTTCCACCTGTACGATGCTGTGGGCATTGCCCTTGTCGTTGCTGCAGTCCTGTTTGTGCACTCCCAAGGCTCCTATGACCGGCTGGGAATCGTGCTGGAAGGCAGGAACCTGGGAAAGCGTATCACTCAGGAAGTACTTGCACATATCCGCCTCACGTTCATAAGCTTGGGTATCAGCATCGGCATAGGCCTTCCCCTTGCATTGGCTAGCTTTCAGAGCAAGCGTGCCAAGAAGATTATCTTCCCCTTCCTCAACATCCTCCAGACCATCCCGGGCATTGCCCTGTTTGGGCTCCTTATAACCCCATTGTCTACACTGTCACGAACATTCCCCTTTCTCAGGGAGATGGGTATCAAAGGCATAGGAAATGCTCCGGCCATCATAGCTTTGAGTACCTACGCCCTCTATCCCATCATCAGATATAGCTTCACTGCCTTTAGCAGTATTGATGAGTCTGTCATCCAAGCGGCAAAGGGGATGGGGATGAATCCCAAGCAGGTCTGGAAGATGGTACGTTTTCCCTTGGCTGCCCCTGGCGTGTTGCACGGCATACGGGTTGCCCTGATCCAGACCATCGGCAATGCAACCCTTGCCAAGCTCATCGGAGGCGATGGCCTTGGAGTGTTGATATTCGAAGGTCTTGGCCAGGCTTCGGTCGATATGGTCCTGTTGGGCATGTTGCTCATCATAGTCCTTACCGTTGGCAGTGACCGTATCTTCCAGCTATTCATATATCTGGTGACTCCCACACCCTTACGAACAAAGGCGGTAGGAAATGGTTGAACAGAAAGAAGGAACAACAACGATGCAAGCAAAAGAGAGTCATCCCGTCCTTACCAATACACATACCTTTTTGAGCATAGAACACATTGGAGTTAACTACGGCAAGATAGTAGCCCTGGAAGATGTGACGCTCGCATTCCCTGCCAATAGGGTAACGGTGCTCATCGGACCCAGCGGGTGTGGAAAGTCAACAACACTTCGGTGTCTCAATGCCTTGGTAAAGATCGACAAGGGTAGTATCACGTACGAGGATGCAGGAATTCAGGGCCTGAGTGAGACTGACCTCCGTCGAAACATGGGCTATGCCATCCAGTCCGTTGGCCTGATGCCTCACCTGACTGTGGAAGAGAATGTCGATCTCGTTCCCCGTCTTTTGGGGTGGCCAAAAGCATCAAGGACCGAACGTGTTGAGAAGTTGCTCAATCTCGTACGCCTCGAGCCTGAGATCTACAGTAAGAAGTACCCCCATGAACTTTCAGGAGGGGAGGCCCAGAGGATAGGCTTTGCACGGGCCCTTGGCGCCGACCCCCCGATGCTTCTTATGGATGAGCCCTTTGGGGCGGTAGATCCGCTCAACCGTGAGCAGTTGCAGGATGAGTTTATCCGTATCCAGCGCAAACTGCTAAAGACTGTTGTATTTGTCACCCATGATATGTCTGAAGCCGTGAGGCTCGCAGACTATCTGGTCATCATGAAGGATGGCAAGATAGTGCAGGCCGATATTCCTGAGAGAATACTAGCCGCTCCTGCTAACGAGTTTGTAGAGCGCTTTCTAGGACCGGACCGGTCCCTTCAACGTCTCACGCTCTTTACTGCCGATAGGATGATGAAAAAAGTTCTCTCTGGTACAGAAGAGACTGCCAGAGAGTATCTTGATACACATTCAAATCGTACGTATTGGCAGATAGATACCCAAGGAAAGCCGATAGCAGGGTTTACAAGAGTTGGAGAGGAGATCATCAGGCGACCTATTGCCAATGGATCAGACACAGTACAGCAGTACTCATCTTTGAAGGAGTGCGTATCCAAAATCCTCAACTCGAGACTCCCTTCAGCCGCTGTTGTGTGTGAAGAGGGAAGGCTGTGTGGGGAGGTGCGATTTGAAACTATCCAGCAAATCAGCCAAGGGTAATATCCTCACCAGAAGAATCTGGATTCTCGTCTTCCTCGTTGCACTGTTTTTGTTGTACATATTTTCCGAACAGGTACAAACAGCGGTACTCTCTTTTCTTTTCCCTACAGAGGGACAGTACACCCACTCCAGAAAAACTATCATGGAGATGACCGGTGAGCACATAGTCCTCACACTCCTTGCCACTTTCTTAGCCTCGCTGGTGGGAATCCTCATTGGAATAGGGGTTACCCGAAAAGGGGGTGAGGATTTTCAGGTGCTTATTCTCAGGCTGAACTCCTTTATTCAGACATTTCCTCCCTCAGCAGTCATCATCCTAGCCTATCCTGTGCTGGGCTTCGGATGGAAACCAGCTTTGCTGGCGTTATTCCTTTATTCGTTGTTTCCTATTCTGGGCAATACGGTAGTGGGCTTCCAAGGGGTCGCTCTCCATGTGAAGGATTCAGCTAAAGGAATAGGGATGAACCCGTTCCAACAGCTTTGGATCGCTGAATTGCCTCAAGCCTGGCCTATGATACTTACCGGTATTCGCCATAGCTATATTCTCAATCTGGGAACCGCTGCCATTGCAGCTGTCATCGGAGGAGGGGGCCTTGGTACGATAATCATCAGTGGCCTTGCCCTGAGAAACTCTGCCCTTGTATTGAGTGGTACCATTGTCATAAGCCTGTTGGCTTTCATCGGGGAACAGATATTTCTCATCTTGTCGCGCTTTACGCGAACATAAGACTCCATAAGACAAAAAAAGGTATTCCATCGTTGTGATTGGAATACCTTTTTTTATTTATAGTACGCTCTAGTCTACGTACTGGTTGCTAGGAGAGAGCTTGACCCGTTATTTCTTCAAAGCCTTA
This sequence comes from uncultured Sphaerochaeta sp., assembly GCA_964293175.1. GTDB lineage: Bacteria > Spirochaetota > Spirochaetia > Sphaerochaetales > Sphaerochaetaceae > Sphaerochaeta. The sequence goes on along the minus strand of CAXYZP010000086.1, from coordinate 1,472 downwards.
ATTACCTTGTCAGCAGCCACCTTGCCTGTAAGGACAGAGATAGGTAGGCCTGAAGGGCTGAAAGCCCACTGGCCAGCCTGTGAGACGTTCTCGATCGGTGTATCGACACTCTTGATGATGCCTTTCATCTCATGCACCACAGGAACGGGTCTTTTGGTAAAGGCCCATCCTGTGATAGCTCCTTCACTGTTACCTGTCACCCGCTCAAGCGTGAGGGGAGTGGAGGAGAACTGCTGGATGATCTTGCCCTTCATCTCAGGGTAGAGAGAAGAAAAGAGGACCTGGAGCATTGCCTCTTCTGAGAAGCGTTTGAACTCTTCATACCAGAGCGACTCTTGGATATACTTGGCAAGGCTATAGTCGAAGAGGGTACTGACCAATAGGGCAGTCTTTCCCTCGGGTGCCAAGCGAGCATCACGCATAGCGGGGCAGGAGATCTCATACGTTGTATAGGCAAAGTAGGCAGAAAGCCACGTTTTAATAATTTTCCTGTCCTTATCTGTTGCCGCACTCGGTTGTTTAGCGAGTACTTGAGCAAGGCCTTCTCCTTCTATGTGAGACAGGCCGGGCTTTTGTGGGGTGTAAAAGAGATGGGCACTTGCTATCTTGCTGAAATAGGAGACAGGAAGGTCGATGGCAAGATAGAGGGAGAAGATGGAGTCCCCGCCTTGATACTGCTGTAGGGTATCACGCTTTTGGAGAAGCTTCTTCTGCATTGTTGTATCGGAAATCTTGTCATAGGCGATCTGTCTGTAGAGGGTCTTCAGATCTGCTGCCCAGATGAGCTGCTTGTAGGAGTAGGTATTTCCCTTTTGGTCTGTGATGGTGTTTTTGACAACATCAATATGCTCTATGGTGCTATCGAGCACTACAGAGCCACCATGCTCCGTATAGAATGCTTCCATCGCCTTAGGGATGGCACTGGTGCCTCCCTTGGGATAGTTGTAGTCCAGATAGAGGCTGAAATAGCTTAGGGCGAAGAAGGTCGGGGTATCTTTGAAGAAATGTTGGGCGATGATGTCGATGAGGGCTTGGTTGCTGGTGAACTTCTTCAGATACTCCTGCACCGGAAGATTGAGCTTGGCGACCTTAGGGGCGGAGCGTAAGTATTTGAAAAGCCAAGGTAGCAGTGTCCTGGTAAGATATGTGACGTCATGGAAGGAATTAAGGAAGAGGGGGTTGTCGATCCCATAGAGGACATCCATATACCCCATTATCTTGCGAATTTCCTCTTTGATGCGACCAATGTCGTCTACGTTTTCAGGGAACTGGTCACCTAGGAGCTTTGCATAGTCATCAAGGCTCTCTGGGGTATCGACCTTGATCATCTGATCTGCAACTCCCAAGGATACTGAACTCTTGATGAAATCAATATCGATGCCCAGTTGTCTGAACATGGGAAATATGATGCCCGAGTTCTCTATCGAGCGGATGCCTTGGTCAAATACAAAGCCGCCTCGCTCAAAGGAGTT
>CAXYZP010000085.1:0-6425 GCA_964293175.1 uncultured Sphaerochaeta sp. | reverse complement strand
GGAGCAGTACAGTTCCTCAAGAATGCAAGGAAGAATCACATTGAGTGCAGACTTGCACCGGTACCACGAGTACTCTCATCTTCTTGTGGTACCTGTGCACATTACAAGAACAACGATTGGAATACAGGGTTCGTCATGAAGGATTTGGATACCATCTACAAGACTTTGCCTGATAAGTATGAGAGGGTATTCACCAATGAGGAATCGCTTTAATTTTCTTTTGGGAAATGCTGATCCGAAGAAACCGCCCCCCCTCCACAGAAAAACCCCTGCAATAGGGTGGAAAGATGGGGGTGGTATGTAATCAAGGCAGCACCTTCACCCATATACAGCCCTCTTCTTCCCTCTCCTCCACTGGTATTGTACAGACAAAAAAACAATGGTGTCCTTGAATGACAATAAGTGGATAACGCTCTTTTCTATCCAAATTCCCAACTTTTTGTACCTAGGCCTCTTCATCTTCGTCGATACTCACCCTATCCCTATCGTCATTTACCATCTTTCTCTTCCGGTCATACTTGATGTCGAACAGATCGCAGGTCAGCCTTTCCTTGGTAGGGATAGCTGCCAGGAAGTTGATGAAAATCCACCCCTGCATCACATCATCCGAAGGGATCCTGATACGGTTGCAGTCCATGAAGTTCTTCATGTCGTCAAAATGTAGCTCGATGTCATTGCAGGTACGATACTGGGCAAGGGGCTTGGCAGTATCCTTCTCATTGGTCGACAGGAACATCCAATAGGCACTTTACCCGCTGATGTAGTCATCCACCGCCTCATTCTTGAGTAGGATATTCCTTCCCCGCATGGGGATGGGGGTATCCTAACCTCAAAATACCGCTTGTACAAAGATTCATGACTCTTGAGCAGGTTCTCATCCTCAAGTTCGACCTTGCATTTCTTGAGGGTCTCCATCAGGTGGACCACATCACGCTCCTTCCTTACTGCTTCATAGAAGAGATGGCCCCACACCCTGCCGTACTTAGTCGTCTGCGCGACAGTCAGGCAGTACACGATGGAAAATCTATAGTCCGTTTTTTTGGAAACTGTTATTCAATCCTGGTCTTGCCAGACAAACGCCTCAAATTTTCTATATCTTCCCACTCTCTGTAGTAAAAACAAAACAAACTTCAGTCCATACTTCGATTCTCAGTTGACATTCCTGAGGTGAGACCTCAATCTTAGTACAGCAAACAGGGGAGCTGGAAAGGAATATGGAAAAACTACCTAAGGGCTTGGTCTATAAAGAGATTTTGCAATGTATCAAGGAAGGGGTCTACTTTGTAGACACAAATCGCAAAATTACCTTCTGGAACGACTATGCAGAAGAGATAACAGGATTTTCTGCATCGGAAGTCCTCGACAGCCATTGTTACGATAATATCCTCAATCATGTTGACGATGCAGGCACACACCTGTGCATAGAGGGGTGCCCCCTTCATAATACCATAGAAGATAGCATCAGACGTGAGGCCTCGGTGTATTTGCACCATAAAGATGGTCACAGGGTCCCTGTAGTAGTGCGGACATTTCCCATGTCTGACAAGGGGAAAATCATCGGGGCAATCGAACTGTTCTCTGAGAAAGAGACCCCCTCTGATTTGCAGCATGATTTAGGGGATATAGAGGAACTTAAGATCCTCGCTATGACAGACCAGCTTACAAGACTCTCAAATAGAAGATATGCAGAAAACTTCCTCTCCAACAAATTGGTAGAGTTAGAAAAGTTCCAGGCCCCATTTGCAGTAGCTTTGATCGATATCGACAATTTCAAGACAGTTAATGACACCTATGGTCACGGTATGGGGGATCGGATACTACAGATGACGGCAAAAAGCATGGTGAATGCTGTACGCGCCGATGATCTTGTTGCACGATGGGGAGGAGATGAATTCCTTGTAGTTTTCTCATCTATAGGAAGCAAGTATCTGGAGCAAGTCTCCGAACGAATACGAATGCTCGTTGAATCATCATCCTTGCTGGTGGAGGGAAATACCATCCAAGTTACGGTCTCGATCGGATCAGTCATTGTTGTCAAGCCTGTCCCAAAAGACCTGATCATCAATATTGCCGATCAGTTGATGTACCAAAGCAAAGAAAAAGGGAGGAACTGCATTTCACTAGGGTGAATGCAGAGTCAGTGATCCTTTCCTCTTTGATTCCTTTGGTCTCCTTTAGTAAAACTTCTTGTGCAACAATTCATTAACCTTTAGCATGAGACTATCCGATCGCATACGAGAAGGGGCCCTGTATGGAACGCACCGAAAAAAGCCTATATACGATCATGCTTATCTTTATCTTGGGAGTGGCAGTGGCTGGATTGGCACTGGATGGACCTGGTACGACATTGCAAGGTTTTCTGCGCCTGCAGATCAGAGGTGCACGCCTGATCAATGACTTTACCCAGGCTGGGACAGGCTCTGCCATGTTCAACGCCGCCCTCGTTGGCTTGATAGGCCTTATCATTGTATTCTTCTCGTCGATCAGCCTCTCTGGACCAACCATTGCCGCTATCTATACCATGATAGGCTTTGGCTTCTTCGGAAAAACTCCCCTTAACATCCTGCCCATCATAGGGGGGGTCTGGATCGCGGCAAAGCTGGCAAACAAAACCCTGGGATCCTACAGCCTTATCGCACTCTTTGGTACAGCATTAGGGCCTGTAGTGACCTTCATTATGTTTGAGATGGGCTTATCCCTTATTTTTTCCATCCCCTTGGGACTTCTGAGCGGGCTGGTGGCAGGCTTCATCCTTCCTGGAGTTGCAGGCTCCATGCTGCAGCTCCATCAGGGATATAACCTCTACAATACGGGCTTCAGCTGTGGCTTTATCGGTCTGTTTGCGTCAGGACTGCTTATAGCAGCCAACAAGATGGAGCCGATAACAATCATTTGGAACACAACGGCCGAACCTGCTCTCATTCTGCTCATCCCCATCCTATCGGTATTCCTTATCGTCGCTGCCTTTATTATCGACGGCTTCTCCAATATCCGTGAAACTCTAAAAAAACTTCTTGATCTGCAAAAGCTCCCAGGAAGACTTCCCACCGATATATTTGATGCAGGAACCGCAGGCTCTGCCTTGATCAACATGGGACTGTTGGGCCTTGGCTCTTTCTTCTATGTCTGGATTGTCAAAGCTCCGATCAACGGACCGGTGATCGGAGGCATATTGACGGTAATGGGTTTTGGTGGATTTGGTAAGACTCTCAAAAATGTCTGGCCAGTAGTGGTTGGGGTTGTCTTGGCAACCCTGGTCTTTGGCAAGCTACTCTCTGACCCTGGCCCTATCTTAGCTGCCCTCTTCTGTACTACCTTAGCCCCTATAGCCGGGCAATTTGGTATACTGGCAGGTATACTAGCAGGGTTCATACACCTGTTTATGGTTGAGACTACTGCAGCCTGGCATGGAGGCCTGGACCTCTATAACAATGGCTTTGCCGGAGGATTAACAGCAACCCTAATCATGGCCGTATTCCAGTGGTATAAGACCAACCGTCCCAAGGAGGATTTCCGACTATGAAACGAAAAGAATTTTTAGGTCGTATGATTGGAGAGCTCACAAACTTCATGTTGGAAACCAACCCACTGCGATTGGTTGTCTCTCTTCACCAGGAAGACGATGGAGCTCATATAAGTTTCTTTGATGACCGCCCTAGGTCAGAAGAAGAACTGGAAATGATTCGTAAAGCTCTCAATCCCAAAATACAACGTCCTGAACTGGCCCAATACTATGGGCAGATGGCAGGGCACGACATGGCGTGGGGGGCTAGGCTCAAACTTATTGGATGGCAGATAAAACAAGCTACTGTCTCCAACTCTGATAGTGGGCTGCAGATAGACCTCTGGTTGGGCAGTGATTCCTTCAAGCCTGATAATTTTACGTTGGACAAGAAAAAGTAATAGCTACAATTGCCGCTGCAACCTCTTTTTAGGTGATCATCCTATTGTTTCTAGGTTGATGACATGCTTGGCTTGCATCAGATGAGCTTCATCCATGTCATGAGTAACTAGGATTACTGTCTTACCTTTGGTTGCCTGTTTAGTATAGGCAATGACCTGTTGCTTCATCGTCTCGTCCAGACCCTTGAAAGGCTCATCAAGAATCAGCAGGTCATAGGTAGCCAACAAGGCACGGGCGAGGGCTACCCTTCGCCTCATCCCTCCTGATAACTCTCTGGCAGGTTTTCGGATAGCATCTCCAAGTCCTACAGCAATTAGTGCATTTTTTATCTGCTCGGAGGATACTGAAGGGTCAACTACCAGCTTCACATTGGAGAAGGTCGAAAGGTTGTTGCACAGGCGGTCTTCCTGGAACACTGCACTGAGCCGGAGCTGTTCAAAGGAATCCAGGGAGCCATCATCAGCCTCTTCGAGGCCCATGATGAGGCGCAACAGCGTTGTCTTTCCAGATCCTGAAGCACCGAAGAGGACATTCACCTCTCCCGGGTTCAAGGTACAGTTGAACTTATCAAACACTACAGTATCACCATACCGCTTGGAAATATTTTCGATCTGCAGTTTTTTCATAGGTGCTCCATCTTCAGCATTACCCTATCCAAAAGGATAAGGAAAATCTTTTCAAACCATACGCTAATTATGATGATTACCAGTGTCCAGGCGAACATATCAGGGGTGTCCAGATAGATTTTAGCCTCGTACAACCTCTCTCCGATCGAGCCTTGGGGGAGACCTATCACCTCAGCGGCTATTCCAGCTTTCCAGCTCAGCCCCAAAGCGACAGAACATGCTGAACGGAAAAAAGGCAGCACTTGGGAGAGGTATATATAGCGGATACGCCTATAGGTAGGGACTTGAAAAACCTCTGCCATCTCAAGTAGTTTTTTGTCGGTACTTCGTATTCCCATCAGGACATTGGTGTACATAATCGGCAGGACCATCAAAAAGGAGATGAAGACTGAGAGGTTTTGTGGAGCTATCCAAACGAGGGTAAGGATTACAAAGGAAGCAACAGGTGTTGCCTTGATCGTCTGAATGGGAGGAGCCAAAAACTCCTCAACCAACCTGTATCTGTAGGAAAAGATTGCAAAAAGAACTCCTAAGAGAGTTGCGAGGAAAAATCCCCCGGCAATCCTCGAAAAGGAGTACCCTATGGAACGCCAAAATGAACTAGTTTGAACTAGACCAAAGAGGCGAAAAATAACATCAACAGGAGCGACAAGCAGGATATCCTGGCCTAGGAACATGGCAACAAGTTGCCATATTCCCAACCAGAGAAGTACCGACCATATCTTGATCGTCCCCTTCTTTTTAGCGGATATAGTAGAATTCATCAGTTGGCAGTGCTCCACCTACACTCTTAGGGTTCTGATCGAATAGAACGGTAAGATATCCAGAGAGTTTGCTCTTCATCTCTTTTCCATCAATGTACGTGATATTGCAGTAAGGCAGGGCCTTCAAGGCAACAGGGGCAGGAACAATATTAAGGGCGCCAATAAGGACTGAAGCCTCTTGGTGATGTGACTGCACATACGCTACTGAATCAGCATAGTGATCGAGGAATTGGTTGACTGCTTCTAGGTTCTGTTCAACAAAAGAAGTCTGAGCAACCACTACACCGGTCATCATCGTGCTGGGGAAAGGTTGTGTACCTTGAATATCTTCCCAAAGCTGGGTCATATCAAGGGCAACACGGATAGTTGGATTCTTCATCATGGCAGCGGTGGCAAACGGCTGTGGCAATACTGCAATGCTATTGGGCTTCTGAGCCAAAGCGGCAACACACTCGGCAGCCTCACTCTTCCACTCAATGGTAACATCTTTAATACCATAGGCATTAAGCAGGTACTTGAGGGCATACTCAGGGGATGCTCCCTTACCTGTGGAGAAGATGGTCTTGCCTGCAAGATCTTCAATGGAAGTAATGGTATCACCACTTTCCATAATATATAGGACGCCAAGCGTATTGATAGCCAGGACCTTCAAAGCACCCTTGGTATTGTTGAACAGGACTGAGGAGAGGTTGGCAGGAATTGCTGCAATATCGACCTCACCTTTTGCCAGCTTTGCTACAACAACATCAATGGTAGCCAACTCATCAAAGGTATATGCATTACCGTCCATGACACCTTTTTTTGCCTCTTCCATCAACGAGACCATTCCCATGGCGGTAGGGCCTTTCATAGCCAAAACCCTGACATCAACAGGTTGTTTTTCGATATTTGACAGATTCGAGAGGTCAACATTGACGCCCTCTTTCGCACCTGCGGAAAACAGGGTTACAGAACCCAACACTAATACCAATAGGATTAAACTAAACTTCTTCATTCAAACTACTCCTGTGTCGTTAGACACTATACATATTTTATTTCTGGAGATTACTCTCCAAAATCTTACGGTTTTTTACCCGAACAGTCGAGCCATTGCTGTAGACAGATCCATTCTTTTCCAGAGCAGAGAGCTCT
>CAXYZP010000084.1:0-6442 GCA_964293175.1 uncultured Sphaerochaeta sp. | reverse complement strand
ATGTCCGCACCATCGAACGCCTCCAGAAAAACATCGATACTGAATTCCTTATCTCTGTCGAGAAAGTATATTGGAAGGATATGGAGACCGGCAAGATACAAAATCTAGCAAAGATGTCCTACGAAGATATTCTTCCTGTCTATGCAGCCATCACCAGCATGGATGTTCCTACCATCGAAACACAGATTCTCCAAGAGATGCGCGCCCAGGTAATGAATACCATCAAGGCCACCAACCCTGGCCTGAGTGAAGAGGAGTACCAATCGTCCCTTGATATAGAGATGATGAGCCTTGGAGACAAGGGCCTCGCTTCCACTGGCAAGACCAACCTTCTGGGCAAGATCAATACGACCATCACCAGAAGTTCCGAAAGGACCCTCAAACAGGAGATCAAGGACGGAACGGTAAACTTCCCCATCGATAAGAAGATTACCATCAGCGAGAACCTCTCTGCAGATATTGAAGCATCCAAGAAACACAGTCGTCACTACCTTCTGGGTACGGACTACAGTGGAAGGGATATGCTGAGCCGCATCATCTACGGTGGACAAATATCCATCATGATTGGATTGATAGGAACGCTAACCAGTGTGTTCATAGGTATTATAGTAGGGGCCCTTGCCGGGTACTTGGGCGGAAAGGTAGACTTTTTCCTCATGCGTCTGGTCGATATCATGTATGGCTTGCCCTATATGTTGCTGGTCATCATCTTCATGGCCATTTTTGGCAGAAGTATCATGAACCTCTTTGTCGCCCTTGCAATGGTAAGCTGGCTTACCATCGCACGTATGGTACGAGGTCAGATTATGAGCTTGAAAAACAGCGAGTTCGTTGAGGCTGCCCGAAGTATGGGCGCATCGACCGGCAGAATTGTTTTCCGCCATATGGTACCCAACTCCCTTTCGGTCATCATCGTTTATTCAACCTTGAGAGTTCCTGCCTTCATCATGCAGGAGTCTTTCCTCTCCTTCCTTGGTCTGGGTGTCCAGGCACCGTTTGCTTCTTGGGGTTCCCTCGTAGGAGATGCGGTAAACGGCATGACCCTCTATCCATGGAAGCTGATTTTCCCGGCCATAGCGATGACCATATTCCTTTTTGCCATGAACTTTTTTGGTGATGGCCTTAGAGATGCTTTCGATCCGCAAAGCAAGAACCAACTGTAGGAGGACGAAGAATGAGTTTGAAACCTAATGCAAAAGCAGTCCTCGAAGTTAAGGACTTGCAAACATATTTTAAGACTGACGCCGGCATTGTAAAAGCTGTCGACGGAGTATCGTTTACTGTCCATGAAGGGGAGACCTTGGGAATCGTAGGGGAATCGGGAAGTGGCAAGAGTGTCACCAACCTCTCCATCATGCGCCTCATCCCCTCCCCTCCGGGCAAGATTGTCGGGGGCCAGGTCCTGTTTGAAGGCAAGGACATCCTCAAGATGAGCGAAGCAGAGATGCGCGACATCCGTGGGGACAAGATATCCATGATTTTCCAGGATCCCATGACCAGCCTCAATCCTTTTTTGAAGATCTCCACCCAGATGATCGAAACCATCCGCCTCCATAATCCTGCAATGGACAAGAAGGAGGCCCTTGAACGCTCGATTGAGATGCTCAAGCTGGTTGGTATCCCTTCTCCGGAAAAAAGAATCAACAGCTACCCCCACCAGTTCTCCGGTGGCATGCGCCAACGTGTCATGATAGCCCAGGCCCTCTCATGTGATGCCCAGGTGTTGCTGGCGGACGAGCCGACTACAGCCTTGGATGTCACTATCCAGGCCCAGATACTGGAACTGATCTCAACCATAAATACTAAGATGGGCACCGCTGTCATCCTGGTAACCCATGACTTGGGAGTAGTGGCTGGGATGTGTGACAAGGTGTGTGTCATGTATGCAGGTCGTATTGTCGAGACTGCCTTGACCGACGACCTCTATGCAAAGCCTGCCCATCCGTATACCGAAGGGCTCATCAAGAGTGTCCCCAGAATGGATACGGCAAACAAGAACAAGCGATTGTTCTCCATTGAAGGACAGCCGCCGAACGTCATCGACCTTCCCCCCTGCTGCCCCTTCCACCCCAGATGCCACAAGGCAATGGAAGTTTGCGCTCATGCCTACCCACCAGGGAAAGATTTGGGTAACCATCATGAGGTAGCTTGTTGGCTCTTCTGTGATGAGGAGACCAAGAAACAGGCATTGCAAGATGCCACGCAACAGGAGAAGGCATAATGGCCACTACTAAGAAAAAGCCCCTTTTGGAAGTAAGGGATCTCAAACAACACTTCCCCATCAAGACAGGAAGCATCTTTAACAGAGAGGTAGGAGCGATTCGGGCAGTCGATGGAATATCCTTTGATGTATACCCGGGGGAGACCTTGGGAATCGTAGGGGAGTCCGGTTGTGGAAAATCCACAACGGTACGATCCATAGCCCAGCTTCACAAACCCACCAGCGGGAGCGTAATATTCAATGGAATAGATATGGTGAAGGCTGATAACCGCTCAATGCTCAAGGCTCGCCAGGATATGCAACTGATCTTCCAGGACCCGTATGCCTCCCTTGATCCTCGCATGACAGTGCGTTCTATCATTGCAGAGCCTATGGTCATCTATAACAACCGCAAACTGTTGCCTGAACCCATGAACTCACACGAGATGGAAGTCAGGGTTGAAGACCTGATGGAAAGAGTCGGGTTGAACAAGGCTTTCAAAAACAGATATCCCCACGAATTCAGTGGTGGCCAACGCCAGAGAATCGGCATAGCCCGAGCCCTTGCCCTCAATCCCAAGATAATTCTTGCGGATGAGCCGGTTTCGGCTTTGGACGTCTCGATCCAGGCACAGATATTGAACCTGCTTGGGGACCTGCAGAAAGAGTTCGGTCTTACCTATCTCTTCATTGCACATGACCTTGCGGTAATACAGCACATCAGCACGAGAATTGCAGTCATGTATCTGGGGAAAATTGTGGAAGTATCGGAGGCTGCCCAGCTGTATGATAGTCCCAAGCACCCCTATACAGTAGCATTACTCTCTGCAGCTCCCATTCCTGACCCCAAGATCGAGCGAGAAAGAAAAAGAATCATTCTCACAGGCGATGTGCCTTCACCGGACAAGGAACGGGTCGGTTGTTATTTCTATGACCGTTGTCCCAAAAAGATGCCTTGGTGCTCGTGCCACATCCCTCCGATGTTCGACATTACAGACAAACATCAGGTTGCATGCTGGCTCTACAACAAGGACGATGTCAGTAAGATCAGCATGGAAGATTCCCTCGCCGACGCTGCAAAGCATGCGGTAGTTGCCACTGCTAAAAAATAGGGTACAACGCCCTAGATGATATAGTAAAAAATGGACATTCTACAAAGAGTGTCCATTTTTTACTGGTGTGATAAAACAATTCGTCTCTCTTTTACCAATAAATCCTATACTTGGAAAGCACTGTGTTACTCAGGGTCCCTAAGTCCGACATGCATATCCATATCCCGGGGTCTGTCAACATACAAAGAGAGCCCGCTTACAGCAGAGATTGCCTGCAGTGCCGCCTCTGTCCTGCCTCCTGAAGTCTTTTCGGGGATGATCTCAATGTCTCTAGAGCTCTCATCCTCCAGATGAAGGGTAACCACTACCATGGCTTTGAACCTTCTTTTTGTTATTTTTGCATCCTTGTCGGTCGAGCCACGGACAAAGTGCTCCAATGAGAGATGGGAAATCTCACCAAAAAGGATGGTCTCTCGCTTGCCAAAGGGACCGACCCCATAAAAGGACCGCACTTCACCTTTGTCCACATCAAAGACCCAGCTGTCACGAAAAAGGGCTCCAGCCAAGGAAAAAATTAAAAGTAGGATAAGATGCCACATAGACAGAAGAGAAACGCCCTCGTCTGCATTCATGGCCAATCCCCAGAACAGAAAAAGAGCAAATACCCAGCAAGATGCGGTAAATACCAGACTGACTGAATAGGAAATGCCCGCCTTGGTTTTCTTGGTACTATGTCGAACCATCTATCGCCCCCTCTTTTTTATGATAAAAATAGCTACAAACAGATACAGGTCATCCTAGATACATATATAAACATTGGAAAATTATGTCAAAACTGCAAAATTGCCCTAATTCGGCCTTTAAGTAGTGATTTCACGATTGAACACATTTGCCTTTTCTCTTGATTCATGGTTTAATGTATACTATCCTAAGTTGAATGTTAACGCTTAGAATTTACAAGGAGATATATCTATGAAGAAATTTCTGGCTATTATGCTTTGCGTAGTGCTTGTCAGTGCTGTTTTCATTTCTTGCGGAAAGAAAGAAGCACCTAAGCCTGCTGCAACTGCTGCGCCTGCTGTCCCCGCTGCAAAACCTGCGGCTCCCGCTCCTGTTGTTGCTGCAGCACCCGCTCCAGCTGCCAAGGATGAAATTGTGTTCCGCATCTCTAATGGTGCCGAGCCAGAATCTTTGGATCCAGCTCTCATCCAGGGTGTGCCTGAGCACAGAATCTACGAGACCATCTTTGAAGGTCTGGTAGCTAATGACCCAAAGACAGCTCTTGCTGTACCTGGTGTTGCCGAAAGCTGGACTATCAGTGAAGACTTGACCCAGTACACCTTCACTATCCGTAAGGATGCTGTTTGGTCTGATGGCAAGCCAATTACTGCCCATGATGTCGTATATTCCTGGTTGAGAATTCTTGATCCAGCAACTGCAGGACCTTATGCTTGGTTCCCCAGCATGTTCCTCGCTGGTGCTGAAGATTTCAACGCCGGTACAACTGGCCCAGAAGGTGTTGGAATCCGTGCCCTTGATGACCAGACTTTCCAGATGGATCTCATTGGCCCACTCCCGTACACCCTCGATGCCCTTACCCACTACTCGTTTGCAATTGTTCCCCAGCACGCCATTGAAAAATATGGTTCTGCATGGACCGATCCTGCTAACTTCGTAGGTAACGGACCTTTCGTGCTGAGCGACCGTGTTGCACAGACCTCTATCACAGCCGTGAAGAACCCCACCTACTGGGACAAGGGCAGCGTAGCCTTGGACAAGGTCATCTTCTACTCCTCTGATAGTACTACCACCAACTACAACATGTACCTCAACGGCGAACTTGACTGGACTACCAACGTACCACCAGATCAGCTCAAGGCTGCAGAGATGCGTGATGACTTTCACATCTCACCACAGCTGGGTACGTACTACTATGTTCTCCAGAACGAGAAAGGTCCTGTCAACGACGTACGGGTCAGAAAGGCTCTTGCCCTTGCAATTGACCGTGTTGCTCTTGTTGAAGGCGTAACCAAGGGCGGACAGATCCCTGCTTGGGGTATTGTTCCTCCTATGGCTGGCTACGAAGCTCTTGAGTTCCCATTTGAGGATCAGGATGAGGCAATCGCCCTTGCTCAGCAGTATCTATCCGATGCTGGCTATCCTAACGGTGCCGGATTCCCGACCATCAGTGTCCTGTATAACACCGATGAAACTCACAAGCAGATTGCAGAGTTCATTCAGCAGGAGTGGAGAAACAACCTTGGTATCAACGTAGCACTTGAGAACCAGGAGTGGCAGACCTACCTCTCCAACAGGAACCAGGGTAACTTCCTTACCGCTCGTGCTGGCTGGATTGGTGACTACTCCGATCCTAACACCTTCTTGGACATGTTCCTCACAGGTGCTGGAATGAACGGCGGTCGTTACTCCAATGATGTCTATGATCTGTTGATTAACCAGTCTGCAAGAATGGAAGCTGGCGAAGACCGTATGGGTACTCTCCGAACTGCAGAAGATATCTTTATCAACGAAGATCAGGGCATGATCCCCTTGTACTACTATGTCTCCATGAATATGGTGAACACAGACAAGTGGGGCGGATGGGATACAAACACAATGGACTACCATCCAACCAAGAACATCTACCTTAAATAGTAGATTACCGTATCAGTTTATCAGACCCCCGAGTTTTCTCGGGGGCCTTTTTTGTAGACTGAACTGCATAACTTGGCTATAGTTGACTAGAGACCAAACAGGAGAGAGCAATGAAACGATACGACCTCAGAAGCGATACTATCACAAAACCCACTGATGAAATGAGAAAGGCAATGTACCAGGCTGAAGTTGGTGATGATGTGTATCGGGAAGACCCGACCACCACAAGACTCGAAGAAAAAGCAGCACAACTCAGTGGCAAAGAAAAGGCTCTCTTTATATCCTCAGGATCTATGGGCAATCTCATATCCCTCTACCTCAACGGAGGAAGGTCAAACGAGGTTCTCACCTCTATGAACAGCCACATCCTCCATCATGAGATCGGATCTGTTGCATCCATCGCCGGAGTCCTGCCCATCGCTATCGAGGCCCCCCGAGGCATCCTCACTGCAGCCCATTTGCAGGGCAAGGTAAAAAGTGGGGATTACGATATGGCGACAACCACCCTCGTTGAAGTGGAGAATACCATCGGGGG
>CAXYZP010000083.1:0-6446 GCA_964293175.1 uncultured Sphaerochaeta sp. | reverse complement strand
GAATCAAAAGGTCCACTTTTCGCTTCCCGCTTCACTTTTCTGTATTGTTAGAAAGAATGGGGAAAAACAAGAAGTGAAAGGCCCATGGATACTGTATGTCGGGGGTAGCCAACCTGACAACCTGAGCCACCGCCTTGGAGCCGCAAAGACTGTGAGTTGCACCATACTACGCTCCTGACTAAGTACAGGAAGCCCGATTTTACTAGGAGTCACCATATGACGAAAACGACGAAAAGCATACGGATTAAACCCCCTCTTGCAACGAGGATCAAAACTCAGAAATATCTGTTGATCATGCTCCTTCCCGGAGTTATCTGGTATTTGCTATTCAAATACCTCCCTTTATTCGGCCTGTCACTGGGCTTTACTGATTATGGATTCCGCTCGAAAGTCTCTTTTGTAGGGCTGGAAAACTTCAAAAGGCTTCTAAGCTCTACGATTTTCTGGAATGCATTTCGCAATACCATGATCATCAGTTTGGCAAATATCGTATTCTATTTTCCCGCGCCACTTATCGTTGCTCTTTTGATCGACGAGCTGAGAAGCAATAAGGCAAAACGGTTTATCCAATTCCTAATTTACATCCCCTATTTTTTCAGTTGGGTTGTGGTAGGAAGCATATTTGTCAATCTGCTCTCCCCGTCCTCAGGCTTGGTGAACAATATCATCACTAAGTTCGGAGGAACACCCGTTTATTTCATGGCTAGCACGAAATATTTTCGTCCGGTCCTGGTAAGTTCCTACATCTGGAGGCAGATGGGATATGGGGCTGTCATTTATGTGGCAAGTTTGACTACCGTACAACCCGAACTGTACGAGGCAGCCACGATTGATGGAGCCGGCCATTGGGGAAAGCTCTTCCATGTAACCCTGCCAGGAATCAGAAGCACCATAGTGACCATGCTGCTGCTTAACCTTTCGCATGTCCTTTTAATATTTGAACAGGTGTTGGTCATGTATAATGCTGCAGTCTATGATGTAGCTGATGTGTTGCAGACATATGTATTCCGCGAAGGAGTATTGGCGGGGGATTTGGGCTATTCCATTGCAGTGGGGATGTTCACCTCTATCGTAAGTCTTGTGCTGGTACTCTCTACCAATAAGATTAGTTCCAGGTTCCTCGACGAACCAATTCTCTAGGAGGGGGAAACATATGAATAAGACTAACCATAGAAGTATTCGCGAATCAAAAAGCAGGAAAGCTTTCCATGTCATCAATACATTGATCCTGGTGTTTATCTGTTTGATCTTCATTATCCCAATTTGGAACGTCCTGATAACTTCCGTTGCGAAGGATATCGATGTCATGGGAACTGACTATCTCCTAGTGCCTCGTTCGTTTACCTTACAGAACTACTGGAGGGTCCTCAATAGCGGTTATATGGGCTCATTCCGCAACTCCCTATTTGTGGCATTTTCCGGTACGGCCTTGTCGATGCTCATCTCCCTTCCCATGGGATATGCCCTTGCCCAAAAACACCTGATTGGCCGGAGCATACTCATGAAGGCAATTGTATTCACCATGGTATTTGATGCCGGTATCATGCCATTTTATATTGTGGTCAGGTCTTTGGGTCTGATAAACACTATGGGAGGTATAATATTCCCAGTCGCAGTCTCAACATTCAATCTGATTATCCTTAAAAACTTTATGTCCAGCATTCCTGTCTCCTTGATTGAATCGGCTAAACTTGATGGGTGCAATGATATAGCAATCCTTCTGAAGATAGTCTTGCCTCTTTCAGTGTCCATCATCGCCACAGTAACCTTGTTTTACTTTGTAAGTTATTGGAACCGCTACTTTGAGGTTATCATGTTCATAAACGATAGCCGAAAGTACACCCTGCAGGTTGTTCTACGCTCGTTGATGTTTGAGTCCGATGATTCTCTGGGAGGAGGTAACTATGTCTACAACAACCTTAAGATGGCAGTTATGGTATTAGGTATGCTTCCAGTGCTCATAATCTATCCTTTTGTGCAGAAACACTTCGTCTCTGGCATTATGATCGGAGGGGTCAAAGGATAACGTTGCATACTTTTTAAATCCTATATATTCTCGTGTTACATACCGATTCCTCGTGCAGGAGTCGGTATTTTATGTGTTTTAAAATATTTTCTCCCTTATCCCTCTTTTTTTATCTATAACGTATTGACCAATATCCAATCAAGGAATACATTTGTCTTAGGCAACAATTGCTTATATTAACTATCAAGGATGTTTTCATGATCGACCTATGCGCTATAAGAAAACTACAGACCTCACTTCGGGCGTTTGAAAAACACCTGAAAGAGGAGACAGGGCTCTCTTTCAATGACGCACTGCTCCTCTGTGCCGTAAACAAAGGGGTGAGAGAACCAGGGTTGCTTGCAAAAGAGCTCGAACTCTCCCCTTCACGCCTTACCCGTATTCTCGACAGCCTCGAAAGTCGGGACCTCACTAAAAGAGAACTCTCTTTGACAGACCGAAGAAGCATGCTGGTTACCCTCACACACAAGGGAAAGCAGATGGTAGAACAATATAGCTGTAGCGGGATAAAGCTCCCCTCAGACCTGGAATTTACCCAGAAATAAACCCTTAGGAGGGATATATGGCACGATACCTAATCGTTGGAGGAGTAGCAGGAGGAGCAGGAACTGCTGCCAGACTCAGAAGACGCGACGAAAATGCAGAGATCATCATGTTCGAACGTGGTGAATATATCAGTTACGCAAACTGCGGCCTGCCCTACTATGCAGGAAACGTCATCACCGAACGATCGCGTTTGTTTGTCATGACCCCTGAGCGATTCAAGGAAACCCTGGATGTGGAGGCACGAGTGCTTTCTGAGGTCGTCTCCATAAACCGCAAAGACAAATCCATCCACATTAGGAACCTGAAGGACAACAGTGAGTATGACGAACGCTACGATGTCCTCATCCTCAGCCCCGGTGCCTCCCCCATCAAGCCACCCATACCAGGAATTGACCACCCATCCATCATGTCCCTCCGATCAGTCTCTGACATCGACATGATTAAGGAAAAGATCGACAACCCTGCCACCAAACGTGCTGTAGTGGTCGGAGGTGGTTTTATCGGCCTTGAAATGGCTGAAAACCTCAAAGAGCGTGGTTTGGAAGTCTCTGTCGTAGAGGCCCTCGAGCAGGTGATGAACATCATCGACTACGACTTGGCCGCAGAAGTGCAACAGCATCTCAGAGCTAAGGGAGTGAATCTCTACCTTCGTGACGGGGTAAAGGCTTTCGGTACGCACGACTCATTGGTCAGTGTCGAACTAACCTCCGGGACCATCATCGATGCGGACATAGTTATCCTCTCAATCGGAGTCAGACCCGATACCGCCTTCCTCAAGGAAGCAGGCATCGCTCTTGCAAAAAACGGTGCTATCAAGGTTGACGAGTTCTTCACCACCAATGACAAGCATATCAGAGCCGTTGGTGACGCTATTGAGTTCAACAGCCCCCTGACCAATCTTCCCTGCACCATTCCCTTGGCAGGACCAGCCAACAAACAGGCACGCCTGTGTGCGGATAACATCGTCGACGGGGACACAAGGCCCTACGGTGGAACGATTGCTACCAGCATAGCAAAAATATTTGAAATGACCGTAGCTTCTACAGGTCTTACGGAGAAGGGACTCAAACAGGCAGATCTACCCTATAAGGCAGCGGTCACCCACGCCGGGACCCATGCCGGGTACTACCCCAATGCCAGCCAGATAACTCTCAAGATCCTCTACCACCCAAAAACAGGAAAGCTCTGGGGAGCACAGGCAGTGGGATATGACGGTGTAGACAAACGCATTGATGTCATCTCTGCTTTTATCGGAAAAGGCGGTACCATCGTAGACCTCGCCGAATTCGAACAAGCTTACGCACCACCCTTTTCCAGTGCCAAAGACCCTACCAACATGGTCGGCTTCATTGCAGAGAACGTACTTAGGGGATACTCGAATACCATCACCTGGGAAGAGGCCGAGCAAATGCGCCTCGATGGTGCATACATCCTTGATGTGCGCACCAATGAGGAATTTGAGCTTGGCAGCATGGAAGGCTCCCACCATATCCCCAGTACGGACCTGCGCGATAGGCTCAAAGAGGTCCCCAAGGATAAGAAGATAGTGCTGTACTGCGCTATGGGACTGCGCGGCTACCTTTCTGAAAGGGTTCTCCTGCAGAATGGGTATACAGAGGTCTATAACCTCACCGGTGGCCTGAAGAGCTATGAAGTCGCCCTGCGTGAACGCAAGCTTCTGGAAAACAAGGACCTGCAATCGGTCAGGATCCAGAAGAATGTCAACGTGCTCAACGAGGACGGAAGCTTCAGAAAGCCCTCCGTCAATAAGATATTCAAGGTTGATGCCTGTGGCCTGCAGTGCCCAGGACCCATCATCCACCTGAAGAGGGAGATCGACAACCTCGAGCATGGCGACAGAATTGTCATCAAGGCATCAGATCCCGGCTTTGGTGTGGATGTCCAATCTTGGTGTGACCTGACCGGTAACGAGCTTGTCTCCTTGAATACCTCAAAAGGTATCATAGAAGCGGTCATCAGCAAGGGAGATCCCTCCATCTGCTCGGTCCCCGACTCCTTTGGCACCAAGCCGGCCATCTGTGATCCCGACAATGGGGCGACGATGATTGTCTTCTCCAATGATTTGGATAAGGCTCTCGCTACCTTTGTCTTGGCAAACGGAGCTGCTGCGACAGGAAAGGATGTTACCCTGTTCTTCACCTTCTGGGGTCTCTCCGTCTTGCGCAGAAAACCCAACGGGCCTGTAAAGAAGGATTTCATGGGTAAGATGTTTGGATCCATGCTTCCCAAGGGGATGGAGGACCTAGCTCTCTCTTCCATGAATATGGGAGGAATGGGTGCTAAAATGATGAAAGGCCGCATGAAAAAGAAAAATGTGGACCAGGTCAGACAGATGTTTGAGGATGCAAAGAAGGCAGGAGTGCGTATGATAGCATGCCAGATGTCGATGGACATTATGGGTATTACACGTGAGGAACTGCTCGATGGTGTTGAGATCGGCGGAGTCGCAACCTATATGGGTGCTGCTTCAAAGAGTAAGGTGAACCTATTTATCTAAGCTCACCCATCAATAGTGAGGCGGCCTTTCGTTTTCCGGGAGGTCGCCTTCGCTATTTTCTACCAGTGAGGCAATACGCCTATCCAGTTTTTCTATACGGTTCAACAATATGGCTATCTCCTGGGCCTGGCCGCTGACTACAGCATCCAAGGCGCGGACCGTCTCTTCGGCATACGCAAGTTTTATCTCTAGTTTTGTCAGACGTTCATCCATAGCGACCTCTCTTATACCTGCATAGTATCACGACCCTGATTCTAGTTCAATGTGTCATTTTAGGTGCTCTTTTTGTTGCATAACCCTTGAATAAGTAGGTATCCATGGTATACTGACATGAATTTTGTTGCAGAATGGTGCAAAAAAAGAGGTTATCTATGAAAGGCGAACGTGTTGCACAGCTTGAACTACTCCTACACTCACACCCCGAGGGACTCAGGCGTGCGGAGATTGCACGTCGCTTAGGTGTCCACCGCTCTACTATCAGCCGCTATGTAGACGAACTCAAACAATATATAGATATCTATGAAGAAAATAGCCTTATCAAGATCAAACCCCACGAGGGCGATGAGAACATTGCCCTCAGCATCTATGAAAGCCTCGCCTTCAACCTCTCGGCAGAGGTTCTAGCATCAACCAGTGAATTTCAGAACCCTCACCTTGCATCAGGACTTCGTAAACTTGCCATGAATATGCGCTCGTATGCCCCTAAGATCAGTGATAATGTCATCAACCTTGCCGAACAGATCGACAAGCAGGTCCAGCAGAAAAAAGAAAGCAGCAAGTTCAACTCAATCTTGGAGGTCCTCATAGATTCGTGGGTATCGGGACGTATAGTGCGTGTCATCCAGAGCTTGAAAGGCTTTGACCCCATCGAAACCGAACTCGCCCCCTACTTTATCGGATTTAGGGAAGAGGATAGTGGAGGCAGACACCCCATCAGCGTAACGGGAAGACTGCGCCACACCACCGAGATCATAACCATAGACATCAGCACTATCACCAGCGCTACCATCCTGGACGAGACCTATACCATTCCGGACAATCTCAAGCCCTTCAAGTTGCAAGAGGCAGAAGAGCGCTATGAGAGCCTAGATATGATCCCCCTCAGTCTCAAACTGAAGGAACGTTCGGCCATGAACGCCTTCAGGTCTGTCGTCCATGGGACTCCGGTCTACTCCAAGAATGCCGAGGGATCCTTGATATGTAATATGGATGTGGAGAACTCGATAGAACTCTATCTCAGAATTATCCAGTGCGGTGACTCTGTTGAGATTCTCTCCCCTGAAAACTTCAAAAAGAAGTTCTGCAAGATGCTCACGAAAATTCTTGCCCTCTATCAATAATATTTTTCTTGCCCAC
>CAXYZP010000082.1:0-6463 GCA_964293175.1 uncultured Sphaerochaeta sp. | reverse complement strand
TGCACTGCGAGAGTGGTGAAATTGGCATACACGCCAGACTTAGGATCTGGTACCTTACGGTGTAGGGGTTCAAGTCCCCTCTCTCGCATAGTACTTTCCAATCTGTCGTAACAAGCTGATTGGTTTTTGCGAAAGTAGCTCAGCGGTAGAGCTCCACCTTGCCAAGGTGGATGTCGCGGGTTCGATTCCCGTCTTTCGCTCTCAGGCAACTGATTACAACACTGTAGTCAGTTGCCTTTTTTTATACCTACCCTTTATTCCAAATATTTTAGGCTGGAGTGGCTATAATCTGGGGTAAGGATTTTCCCCATCCCCTAGACCAAACGGCAAATACTTGGTATATACAATATGCTTTAGGTATAAGGATTTTTTCCCATTTTCCCTTCTGCAGGGTGGTCGCTCCCCATGGATTGTAGTATACTCCAAGGGTTCGCATTACGAATAAGCAACAAAATGGCATAGCCTAGGTTATATAGGTCCAAGTGGACCGAAAGGATGAGGATAGCATGATCGCTGAAAAGAGTATTAAAGAACTGGAGAATTCCTCCGTCGCGCTGACGGTCACTGTGACCGCTGACACCATTGAAGAAGGCTACAAGGCAGCTCTTAACAAATATGCAGCTACCGTCCAGCTTAAGGGTTTCAGAAAGGGAAAAGCTCCCCTTTCCGTGATGGAAAGCAAATTTGGTAAGGATATCCGTGAAGAAAGCACCTTCAACACAATTGAAGAAGCACTCAAGGAAGCCCTTGTTGATGTCGAAGACAAAAACAAGCCACTTCCTTACAGCACCCCCGAACTGCAGGATGAGGAGACTCTTCTCCCCTTCAAGAGCAACAGTGACATTACCTTTACCGTCAAATATGACGTAATGCCCGTTTTTGAGATGCCCGCATATACCGGGTTGACCGTCACCGTTCCCAAGGTTGAGCTGCCAGAAGAAGAAGTCACCAAGGAACTCGACAAGCTCAGAGACCAGAATGCTATGGTCATCGACAAGGATGGCAAGGCAGAAAATGGTGATATCGTCACCATTGACTATGTTGAGCTTGATGAGAAAGACAATGAAGTCGCAACCACCGCACGTATGGATTTCATCTTTACTATCGGTAGCGGTTCCAACTTCTATGAGATCGATGATGATATCACAGGCATGAAGGTTGGAGATGAGAAGACCATCACCAAGACCTATGCTGAAGATTCCACCGTTGAGGGATATGCTGGCAAGACCATCAAACTCAATGTGGCCCTCAAGGCCCTGAAGTACCGTGATGTACCTGCTTTGGACGATGAGTTTGCCCAGGATGTCAAGGAAGAGTACAAAACTGTCGAGGATTTGGTTAAGGCAACCCGCACGAAACTTGAAGAAACCTTGGCTGCAAAACTCGAGGGAGTAAAGCTTGACGCCCTTACCGATGAATTGCTCAAAGGAACCACTATCAGTGTCCCAGAAAGCATGATCGATATGGAAGTAGACCAGGCTTGGAAGCGCTATGTACAACAGACCGGCCTTACCGAAGAGCAGATCGAACAGTTCCTCGGATTCCAGCAGAAAACCAAGGCTGAGCTTACAGCTCCTTGGAGAGAGAGTGCAGAGAAGACTTTGCGCATCCAGCTGATCATGGAAAAGGTAATGGAAGCAGAAAAGTTTACCGCTGATGAAGAGGAAGTGCAGAAGGTCGTTGACGAACAACTCGCTTCTGTCACCGATGAAGCTCAGATCAACTACTATCGATCCATGATCGAAGATGATCTGAAATTCCAGAAAATCGCTCCATTCCTCCAAGAGAAGAATACTTTCAAAGAGGGTGAGGCAGTTGACTACAGTGAATTTATGCAAGACTCCTTTGGTGCATAACCTTCTTTTCTTGCAGTAGTCAGTGTTGTGAAAAGGCGGTTCCTATCTAGGTTCCGCCTTTTTAATCCAAAGAATTATGAGGGGGCTTTTGCCATGAATATTCGTCCTGAAAGGATGCAATCAGTCATACCTATGGTAGTTGAGCAGTCTGGTGTTGGAGAGAGGGCGTACGACATCTTCAGCCGATTGCTGAAAGACCGAATCATCTTCCTCGATGGCGAGATCAATGACGCTACAGCGGACCTCGTTGTTGCCCAGATGCTCTTCCTTGAATCAGAAGATGTAAAGAAAGATATCAGTCTCTATATAAATAGCCCGGGAGGCAGTGTGACTCCCGGCCTAGCCATCTATGATACCATGCAGTATCTGCATAGCGATGTGCAGACCATCTGCATGGGCCAAGCTGCCAGCATGGCAGCCTTGCTGCTTGCATCAGGTGCGGAAGGAAAGCGGTATATCCTACCCTCTTCCCGTGTCATGATCCACCAGCCCTGGGGAGGCGTACAAGGCCAGTCCACTGACATCTCCATCCAGGCCAAGGAGATCGGTAGGCTGAAGAAACTCACCATCGACATTTTTGTCAACCACACCCATAAAAGCTTGGAGCAAATATCCAAGGATGTTGAGCGTGATTTCTTCCTTAGTGCCGACGATGCCGTATCCTATGGCCTCGTCGACAAAGTAATGAGAAGGAGTAATTAATGGCACGAAATGCTAAAGTCTGTTCCTTTTGTGGCAAAGGCCAAGAAGAGGTAAAGAGACTCATCAACGGTCCAGGAGTAGCCATATGTGACGAATGCGTCAAAGTATGCAATGACATGCTTAGTGGAGACCCCAACTTGCAGGAGACCGCTGTGGGATTGCCCGAGATCATCCCCACTCCCCAAGAGTTGAAAGACTATATGGATGAGTATGTTATCGGTCAGGAAGGCGCAAAGCGCGTCCTGGCTGTTGCTGTTTATAATCACTACAAGCGTGTGAAGTTCCAAAAGCAGATTACCGAGCAGGGCGTTGAACTGGACAAGTCCAACATCCTCATGGTCGGACCTACCGGAACTGGTAAGACACTGCTTGCATCCACCCTTGCAAAGAAATTGCAGGTTCCCTTCGCCATCGCTGACGCCACCACCCTCACAGAGGCTGGTTATGTCGGAGAAGACGTGGAAAACATCCTGCTCAAGCTGATCCAGAACGCCAATGACAACATCAAGGCTGCTGAATTCGGAATCATCTTTATTGATGAGATAGACAAGATAGCCAAGAAGGGTGAGAACCCATCGATTACCCGTGATGTCAGTGGAGAGGGAGTACAGCAGGCCTTGCTGAAAATTATCGAAGGTACGGAAGCCGCCGTTCCCCCTCAAGGAGGAAGGAAGCATCCTAACCAGGAGATGCTCAAGATCAACACTCGCAACATACTGTTCATCTGTGGTGGTGCATTTGTGGGCCTCGACAAGGTTATTGAAAAACGTACGTCTGCCCATGCTATGGGATTTGGTGCAAATATATCCAATACCGCTGACAAGGATTTGAGCGCCATCTACAACGATCTGATGCCCGATGACTTGGTGAAGTTCGGTCTTATCCCAGAGTTTATCGGAAGATTGCCCATACATGTAGCGTTGAACAACCTTTCACAGAAAGATCTCAAGCGTATTATTGTGGAGCCAAAAAACTCCATTGTACGCCAGTACGAGGCTTCCTTCAAACTTGATGGCATTGAACTCATCTTCAAGGATGAGGCGATCGCCGCTGTTGCCCAAAAGGCGTTTGATCAGAAAACAGGTGCTCGTGGACTGCGCTCAATCGTAGAGAAAATCATGATGGGTATCATGTATGACCTCCCCTCACTCATTGGTGTGACGAAGGTCATCGTAGGAGAAGAGAGCGTGCTCAATGGCAAGGAACCGGAAATAATCCGGGGAGCATAGTATGAACTTTACCTACCCCCCCATTGATGAAGAAATTCTCAATATCCTGAGGAATCGGGAAGAGTTTGTCATTATTGGTCATGTCAGTCCCGATGGGGACTGCATCTCCAGTCAGATGGCGATGAAAGCCTTGTTACTGAAGATGGGCAAACGTGTCCATCTTGCAAATGCAGGGCCTTTTGACCGTTCTGAAATTGCACATCTGCGCGCTGATTTTCTTAACCATATCGATGAGGACCTGTATAAACGTGATCCGATCGTCGTTGTGGTGGATTGTTCTGCCCGTGAAAGATTGGGACATCTTGCAAGCGAGATAGAAGGCCTCACCACCGTCATCTTTGACCATCACAGCAGCGGAGAACAGTTCGGTACCTACAGGTACATCATTCCTAAATCAGTATCCACGACCTTGATCATCATGCATCTATTCAAGGCCCTGGAAATTGAGATTACCGAGGAAATAGCCGAACATCTGTTCTTTGGATTTGCCACTGATACCGGCTTCTTCAGGTTCATTAACGCCTATAGGGGTGAAACCTTGCGTATGGCAGCTGAACTTGTCGACCTTGGCGTCTCTCCAAATATGATGAACACCAAGATGACAGGTGGAAAGAACCTCAGCTATGTAAAGTATCTGGGTAAACTCATCGACCGAAGCGAATCCCACTTTGAGGGAAAGCTGATGAGCAGCACCAGCTTCCTTACTGATAGCGACCAGTTTATCACCACAGACAAGCCCAGTGATGCACTCTACTCGATGTTGCTGTCGATCAAGGGTGTTGAAGTGGTGCTCTTCTTCAAACAGCTCTCCTCCGATGCTACTGAGGTAGGATTCCGCGCAAGCCACCAGAGTCATATTGACGTTGGGGCCCTAGCTGAGAGTTTCGGAGGCGGTGGCCATAAGAAGGCTGCAGGGGCTACCGTGCAACAACCTATCGAAGTAGTACGAAAAAACTTGCTGAAAGCGGTTGAAAACCTGATCTAAAACAGAGTTGGCATACACATTGCATGCTCCTTGTGGAGAACACCCACAAGGAGTAAAGCATGTATATCGCGGGAATTTCGGACACACAGAGCAACAGACTGACCAAAGCGGTCCTCCTGTCGCAAAAACAGAAAGACAAGCAAGTCTTGCACAACAAGGTTCATCTCATAACTCAACAGTTATTATACACTCTTCCATCCAAACTTAGGCTTCTGCCTGAGGAGGATTGCTGTGAGTTTTTATTTTACTGCTATGAGACCATAGAACATTACCTCACCTCTTACCGGGAAGGGAACCTACCTTATGTCGGGTATATAACCGAAGTGGTACGTAAGAGAAGCAGATATTTCATGGCCTACAAGCGTACCCAGAAGAACAAAGAACGTGCCCTGCTTGAGAGCGAAAAAAAGCTCTGGGATGATGCTGACTATGAAAGCTGTGTTGCAGAGACAAAAACGTATACTGCCCTCTCTTCCCTGTCCACCGTTGGATATTCGGTGATGCCTTCCCTATTTGAGCAATTGCTCAATGCTCCCAAGTATCACGGCTCTCCACTTCTGAAACTCGATGAGGTGCAAAAGCGCCTACAAAAAAAATTGCGGCAAGGGGTCAATAGGAAGCGTTTTCTCATTATGCTTGCTATTTCTCCCCAACTGACCAATTTACACCTCTTGGAAGAGATAGCAACCCTGCTCGAAGTCGATGCCCACCTTCTCAACCGTTTTCTCTCTACTGCAGAACTGCAGCTAGAGAAAAAGAAAAAATGTAAAACACAGATGGAAGTGACCTCAAACCGCCATTTCAGACGTATCATGGAGATCCAAGCAGAGCTTAACGGATGTGTAAATGATACAAAGAGAGAGGAGTTGAAAAACCTCCTCTGTTGGACTGAGAGGGTGCACAGAAATAAGGTTGAACAGATAAGAAGCATGGAATACCACCTTAGCCACTCACAGATAAGTTTGTTGCTGGGGGTCCCCAAAGGGACCGTGGCATCCTCTGTGCATTATATAAAGGCCCTGATCCAAGAATGTATGGACTAAATTTGACCCAATGAGTATCTTTTTCCTATGAATATACTATTGGCAACATCAAATACCCATAAACGGGAAGAGTTTGCAAGGATCCTCACCGATCATGCTATCTTCCTGCCTTCAGAACTTGGCCTTACCTTCGACTTTGAAGAGTCGGGTGAGACCTTTACTGAAAACGCCTTAGGAAAGGCCCTTTCCCTCCTTCCTAGCCTCCCAGAGGGCTATGCCGTCCTCGCTGACGACTCAGGCCTCTGCGTAGAGGCTCTGGGAGGGAATCCTGGTGTCAGGACAGCTCGCTATGGCATGGAAGAGTTTGGTCACCAGTTAGAAGCCGGACCTCGCAATGCCTACCTGCTGAAAAACCTCGAGCACTGCAAGACCAAGAGCGAGCGTAAGGCAACCTTTGTCTGCGCCCTGGCCCTGGTGATCGACCAATATAGAATAGTTACAATTTCAGAATCAGTGGAAGGGTCCATCACACAAGAACCTGACGGTCATACTGGCTTTGGCTATGACCCCGTGTTCTATGTCGATGAGGCTTCATCCACCATGGCAGCCCTCAACGGAGGGGATAAAGAGATCTACAGCCATAGGGGACGCGCTACCCGTCTCCTAAATACCGGATTTGCAGAAACATAATGGATATTAAAAAACGAT
>CAXYZP010000081.1:0-6623 GCA_964293175.1 uncultured Sphaerochaeta sp. | reverse complement strand
CCTCGTTCAACGAGTGGCTTATCTCAGTCACGACCGAACCCGAGGTTTCCTACGCTCTGGCTTCCAGCATGATCGCAGTGGGCACTACGCTTAAGCGAGGGTTTGTAGTGACTGGTATCGTCATCTGTGTCTTCGCCCTCTATAACGTCATTGATATGGTGAAGCCTATGCTCAAGAAGTATAATTTCAGTGTTTAGTCTGCTCTCAAGCATATGTGACCCTCTTCGGAGGGTCTCTTCTTTGCCTGATCACCCTTTGCTTGTTGCTCAGCGGTTGGGTTTGTGGAATAATGCTTCTAAGGAGAAAAGAAATGAGAAGTACCTTTGCTGAAGATATTCTTCAAAGATTTTTACGATATGCGGCTGTAGACACCATGAGCGACGACACACTCGTCGCAACAAAGAGCCCTTCCACCGATGGCCAGTGGGACCTGCTGAACCTGTTGGTAGCCGAACTTAAGGAGATGGGTATCTCCGATATTCTTATTGATACGCATGGGGTGGTCATCGCCCGTATTCCTTCCAACCTCGACTATGAGGTTCCTACCATAGGCTTCATGGCCCATGTTGATACGGCTGACGATGTTCCAGGCAATGGGGTGAAGCCCCGCGTCATCGAATCCTATGATGGTTTGGATATTCCCCTCAATACAGAGTACACGATTGCAGTCTGTGATAACGAGGAGCTAGCCCAGTACAAGGGAGAGACCCTCATCGTCACCGATGGAACCACCTTGCTAGGCAGTGATGACAAGGCTGGGGTAGCCGCCATCATGGCCGTTGCAAAAGACCTTAGCAGTGATCCCTCCATCAAGCACGGACCTTTGGAACTCATCTTCACCAGCGATGAGGAGACCGGATCGGGAATGGATACCTTCCCCTACGACAAGATCGAGTGTGCATACTGCTATACCATCGATGGAGGCAAGCGCTTTGAGATAGAGAGCGAATGCTTCAACGCAGCTACAGTCAATGTGCATTTTTCCGGAGTGAGCTACCACCTGGGAGCCGCCAGAGGTAGGCTGGTCAACGCCCTTACCATGGCCGCTTTCTTCATAAACGCCCTGCCTCAGGCAGAGAGTCCTGAAGCAACCGATGGTCGCTATGGCTACTACTGTGCCCATACCATCAACGGGACCGCTACCGAGGTCGATCTCACCATCTACCTCAGGGACTTTGATATCGATATCCTCAATCATCGTATTGAAGCTTTGAAACTTCTGGCTCAGAGTGCTGAGGCTCTCTATCCCCAGGGGAAGGTTCGCGTCGATGCAAAGTATTCCTACTACAACATGGCCATGGTTGCAAAGGAAAAGCCCATTGCCATGGACAACCTGCGCTCTGCAGGCAAACGTTTGGGAATGGATCTCCAGGAAGCCCTCATCAGAGGAGGCACCGATGGAGCCAGAATGGCCAATGAGCATAATATCCCCTGTCCTAATATCTTCACCGGTGGGCATAACCTCCATTCACGCTTTGAATGGGCAGCCCTTTCCGCCATGGAAGATAGTGCTCGCCTTGTTAAGGAGATCATCAAGGTAGGATCTGAGAAGTGAGACGCACACTCATTTCCGTCATGATGGTGCTTTGCCTCTCATCTCTTTTTGCCAGAGTGACGCTTGTGGTCAAAACAGAAGGGGAAAGTCCTTCATACGCCCTCATGGCGGGTGTGGCCGAATATGTAGCAGAGAGCTCCCTTCTTCCCCGAATGGGTGGGGAGGGGGTGCTTTCTCTCTATATTTCTGATCTTCTTGAAACCGATCCGAATGCTCTTTCTGCCCTCCTGCTGTTTAGCTATGGGGAGCGAACTCTTCAGCTCTACTTGAGTGCCGATGCTAAAGATTCCAAACATCTGGAAAAGGTTCTCAAGGAGAGGCTCGCTTCAATGCTTCTCTATGACGGGATGGTCCTCTTCGAAGCAGAGACTTCACCTTGTATCGATCATACCTATTCCTATGGATATGCCTCTCTCGTTCCCCTACGCAAGGGAGACCTCTACAAAGGCCTTGATGCAGAGCAGAACCGATGGGCAACATACGTAGTCCAGCGCGCCTTTGTGAGTGACGATCCTGTCTCTCTGTTGGTAGGCACAGGTGGTAAAAAACTGCTTCCTGGCATGAGACTGGAGAAGCAGGCAGGAAAATCACTATCCCTTTTCTTATCCGGAACACCTGTCTCTGGTGCTCCATTTAGCATTGGGGGCCTGTATAGCCAACAAATCGGTCTCTATCCCTTTACCCTGGTACTGGGGGCAGGCTCGGACATTACTGCTTCCTCTCTTACAACTGTGTATGCTCAAGCAGGTTTAGCAGTCAATCTTCCCCTGTCTATGATCTTTGGCCTCAATTCTGGCTTCTGGCGCAACAGCTCCCTTGCTGTGAGGTGTACCCTAGACTTTGGCTACGTTGTATCAGAGGAGGAACTGCTGTATGGAAGTAGTGCGGTCTTTACCTACCGCTACCACATAGGTGGTGTGGGCTTGGATGTCGGGCTGGGCAACAAGCGAAGGGCTCCCGAATTTACTGGTGCCAGCTCGGGTCTGTTCATGCAGCTTGGCTTGGCGTACACTTGGTAGAGGATGCATACAATGAAACATAGATACAGGCATAATTGGTTAGTCTTTTTGAGTACTCTGCTTATACTTGTGCTCTCTCTCTCTTCCTGTTCATCACTCTCCAATCTCGTTCGTTCTCAAGTGGAAGGCCTGCCGTCGTGGGTCTATACCCCTGTCGCATCCTCAAACAAGACAGCCTTTGTAGGAAAAGGAAATACGCAAGTCCTGTTCAATGCCAAGCTTATGGCGTATGAGGACATCCTTAATCAACTGTCAAGTTTTGTCGGTGAGCCTGTGCAGGGCACCTACTATCGGGAGCTGACCACCACCGATGCCATTGAGGCCTTTGGGCTTACCATCGTCAACGAATACACCAAGACTGATGCCCGCTCTCCTGCCCAGTTCTATCTTCTGGCAACTGCCGATACGGCAAAGCTGGAATCCAAGCGGACCAGTGTCTACAATGCAGTGCTCAAGCGTGATCAGGATATAACTAGCCTGATACGCGAGGCTGATGCAGCCTATCGTGAAAACAATGATATCAAGGCCATCATGCTGTATTTTGATGCTGTAATAATCGCATCAGAGGGACCTGTCATCTCCAAGAAATATGAGACGGAGGCTTTGCTAGCCAAAAGCATCACCTTCATCAACGCCCTGCGGTTCTCCTTGAGCAAGAGTGATCCCCTCAAGGCTACCGCCACTGTCCAACTGAAAAGAAAGAGCCGTCTGCTCTCCCCCAATGTACTCAACGCCCCGATCATAGCTCAGTTTGAAGCTCTGAACAGTCTGGGCGAGAGCTATGCAGACTCCCTTTTATTCAATACCGCCTCGGATGGGTTCATCCAATTCGTCCCCTACAACTATGGTTTGGTGGGGCAAGGTTCCATACGCTTTGCTGTGGACTTCTCTTCTTCGCTTGAAGAGTTGAAGCAAAAGGTACCTCAAAATGATCTTGAGCCTTTGCTGGTGGCTTTGGATAAGCATGGCATGGACTTCTCCTATTCGCTCATATCTAGCTTCGCAACAAAAGATATTGTAGCGGACATACGGGAGTACGAGTATACAGGGACGCTTCGCAACACCAAGGAGGCTCTCTCCGCCCTGCTCGATCTCTATGACAGTCGGGGAGTCAGCATCTCCCCCATGTCCCTTGTCCAGGAGGAAGAGTCTGAACTCTATGACGAGGTACGCCTCAAGGCTCCAGGGACTAATTTGGTCATCAAGGGCAAAGCTGGTGTGGTCGATGAGACTGACATAGGAGATCAGAGCGTAGTTGTGGTAACCGGCAGCGTACAGCTGTGGGATATGGATACGGGCGTATTGCTTTCCGATACCTTGGAAGTGGAGGCCGTGGCTTTTGACCCGGAGGCTGAAGAAGCGAAGAAGAAGGCCTTCCGTCGCTTTGGACAGATAAGCTCATCGCTGTTGCTCTCCTCGTTCTTCTAGCGTAGGAGAGGGAGAAATAGGGCGGGGTCGTTGCTTATGAGTCCGTCGCAGCCTAGGGCGAGGGCTCGTTTGCCCTCTTGTATGTCATCTACAGTCCAGGCATGGATAGGGTAGCCTTTTTCCTGTTTGAACTTCCTCATAAAAGCCTCGTCAAGTTGGGCTAGAGGCGGCTTGAGGTAGGAGCACTGAGCTATATGTCTTCCCCACCCATGCCAGAATATTTTAGGTACTGAAGGACTTTCGTCAAAGATGATTGCGCTGGGAATCGCCCTTTTGCTGATCCTGTTGAACTTTCGTAGCGCCAGTGGGTTGAAGGAGGAGACCATGCACCTCTTTTCAAGACCGAAGTCTTTGATGGTCTGCCACGTCTTCTTTGCGAGACCCCCGTCCTGCAAGCCGGGTACCTTCAGCTCAATATCATAGTACAGCTTGTCCTTACAACTCTCAAAAAGCTCGCTTAAGAGGGGAACTTTCTGGCCCTTGCCCACATCCAGGCTTCGTAACTCTTCAAACGTAAGGTCTGATACCAAAGCGTCCCTTCCACTGACCCGTTTCATGTTCCAATCATGGACAATAACCAGCTCCCCTGTCTTGCAAAGCTGTACATCAAGCTCGACTGCAGGTATCTGCTTTTCTCTGCAGAGCTGAAATGCAGGGAGGGTATTCTCGGGTTCAAGGCTCGAGTAACCACGATGACCAAAGAGCATGGGCTTGGGGAAGGGCATTTCATCTCTGTTCATTGGTGTTTCTTTTGGCATGTCTTTGGAGTAGGGCTATTTCCTCGGGCCATAGCTCGCTGTCGGTAGTCTCCAAGATCAGGGGAATGCCTCTGAAGCGGGGATCCTCTGCTATGCGGATGAAAGGTTCAATGCCTATCTGACCCTTGCCAAGGCTCTCATGTCGGTCCAGATTGCTGCCCAGCGCTATCTTGGCATCATTGAGATGCATACCTGCAAGCTTGTCGAACCCCACTATCGTGGCAAACTCCTCGAAGGTCTTGTGAAAGGCCTCTTCGCTTCTCAGGTCATAGCCTGCGGCAAAGATGTGGCATGTATCGATGCAGACTCCCAGTCGCTCGGGAAACTTGCTCAGGGTGAGCAACTCTGCGATCTCTTCAAAGGAGGACCCCAGATTGCTGCCC
This sequence comes from uncultured Sphaerochaeta sp., assembly GCA_964293175.1. Lineage (GTDB taxonomy): Bacteria > Spirochaetota > Spirochaetia > Sphaerochaetales > Sphaerochaetaceae > Sphaerochaeta. The sequence continues at coordinate 1,480 of CAXYZP010000081.1, read as the reverse complement.
TGACCTGCTGTTGTCTCAATGACGGGCATCACCCCTTCGGTACGGAGCAGTGCCTCATCCAAAGCCTCTGCAACTAAGGCGAGGCTCCCTTTGCGGTCTATCTTGTTCACATGTGAGCCTGGGTGGAAGTTCAGCTTGTCCAAGCCGAGTAGAGCCACCCTTTGCAGCTCGTCGATGAAGGCGTCGAGGCTCTGCTTTCGCTTCTGGTCATCGGGATTGCCCAGATTTATGAGATAGCTGTCATGGGGAAGAACCTGGTCTTTGGAAAAGCCCAGGTTCTTGATCGTTTGCTTGAACGTGACGATCTCTTCTTCTGTGATGGGTTTTGAGGCCCACTGACGTTGATTCTTGGTGAACATACCAAAAGCTGTGGCTCCAAGGGCACTGGCCTGGATGGCTGCATTATGCAATCCTCCGGCGATGCTGGTGTGGCTTCCTATGTATAACATATCCTAAAGGTAGTCATTGCCCTATGGGTTGTCAATCACTCTTACTCATGGTAGTGTTTCCCCTTGAATAGGAGCATAAGAGTAATGACAGAAAGACAATGGGCCGTTGGAGATGAAGTTTCTGGGTTTGTCCTCTCTGAGGTCTCTCCTCTCGAGGAGTACAAGGCTACAGGGTATCTGTTTAGCCATATTGCCACTGGGATGGAAGTCTATCAGGTGGTCAATGATGACAAGGAACTCTTTTTCAGCTATGTGTTCAGGACCCTTCCCAACAATGATGCAGGCATAGCACATATACTCGAACACTGCTGTCTTGCAGGGTCGAAGAAATACCCTGTGAGGGACCCGTTCATGACCCTTCTCAAGGGAAGCACCAACACCTTCATGAATGCCATGACCTATCCTGACAGAACGATGTATCCGGCTGCCAGTCCTTTGCAGAAGGACTTTGACAACCTTTTTTCTGTCTATACCGATGCGGTCTTTGCTCCACTTTTGCGTGAGGAGACCTTCCAGCAGGAAGGTGTTCGCATGGTATGTGAGGGCGATGAGTGTCACTTCGAAGGCGTGGTCTACAACGAGATGCTCGGTGGCGGGGCCGACCACGATAGCATCGTGGGACGCAACAGTGTGCGCTCCCTCTTTCCCGACACTCCCTATGCCTTTGATTCAGGCGGGGCTCCAGAACATATCATCCAGCTGAACTATCAGCAGTTCCTCGCTTTCTATAGCATGTTCTATCACCCATCCAACTGTAAGCTCTTCATCTATGGCGATATGCCTGTGGGTGAAAAGCTAGAGATGCTGGAAAGTGAATACCTGCGTTCCTACGCAAAGCTCAATGTGGACAGTCTTCCCCCTCTGTCGGAAGCCTGGAAGGCACCACGCAAGACCTCCTTTACCAGCCCGGTTGAGGAAGGGGAGTCTGAGAATGGAGATTCGGTTGTCCTTTCTTGGGCTACCTGTGAAACAAGCGACCCTCTCTCTCTTATAACGCTTTCGACCCTAGTGGACATCCTGTTGGGTAATGC